>JAPKYY010000544.1 GCA_026394095.1 Acidobacteriota bacterium
TTTGTGATTGTGCACTACGAAGATATCAAGTACCGAGCGCTGATGCAGGGACTTGCATGGCTCTATCGGCTTGCGATCAGAAAATCTTCAAGGCAGGCGTCGCCAGGGCGATAAGCCTAACAAGAGTTCAGTAACAGTATCCACGAATCGGACGGAGTGAGGATTCATGTAGGCACAATTATGCTCAATTTCAAGCAATAGGCCAAGGCAGTTGTGCCAGCCTGGCAGATTTCATTCTGCATCTGATTCCCTCCCCCAATCCATGCTCCGGCTGGGGCCGCTGTGCCTCCGTCATGAGTGCGCGCCACGTAGTTGGTTTCGCTCAGAAAGTGAAATTCAAAGTGAAATTCGTTCAGTCCGGCCTTTCCAGATTCAGCAGAAAGATGAGTCGCCGCTCCTTGTTTCATGCAGCTTGCGGCCTTGCTCCAATCGGTTGGCAATTGCAGGCAGCAGAGGAAAAGGCTGCTGAAGCCAGTACTGCTGTAGATCGATTGCTCGATCGCGTGATCGCCTCTGAGCAGCGGATGATGAAGATTCTGGCTGAACGGAATCCAATTGTTGAAACCTACATCCAGGAAGAAGCAAACGATTCGGGCACTTCAAAAGAGGGCCGCGATCACTATTTTCTCGGCCGGATGGTTCTGATCAATTCTGTAAACTACGTATCCTTCGTCAAACGGAGTGTAGAACCACCCGTGGTGACTGAGATCAAGCCCAAAGGAAAACTGCCGTTTTTCAAAAAATCAGGGACTGTCGTTGAGACTAAAGAGCCTGTGGCATTTCTTCCGGTGGGCTTTGCCCAGATGGCATTGATTGATTCAAAATCATTTGATCGCAAGGCTTACAAGTTCGATTTCGTGCGCAGGGAATTCCTGGGCGATGTTCGCTGCCTCGTATTTGATGTGGCACCGGTGGCACAAGATCAGCCAGGGAAGTTTTTGGGTCGAATTTGGGTGGAGGATCAGGATGCGTGTGTGGTTCGGCTCAATGGCACTTACACACTCCGCAGCGAAGAAGGGGTTTACTTCCACTTTGATAGCTGGCGAGTGAACACGGCTCCAGGGGTTTGGGTGCCTGCAGTGATTTACGTGGAAGATACCGTATCGCAAAAGGATGGAAGTGGGGGCAGGACGGCGGCCCGGTTTAAGGGACAGACCAGAATCTGGAGCTACGATTCTCAAAGCAAGCGGAAGCTGGAAGAATTGACCTCGATGCTTGTGGAATCAGAAGGCCAGGTAAAGGATAGTGATGCCAGGCAGGAAGTGTCTCCGCTCGAAGGTCAGCGCAGGTGGGAGCGCGAAGCCGAAACAAACGTAATTGAGCGACTCGAAAAAATCGGCTTGATTGCGCCGCGAGGAGAGGTCGACAAGATCCTCAATACAGTCGTGAACAATCTGATTGTCACCAACGAACTGGAACTCGAGGCACAATGCCGGCTGCTGCTGACGACTCCGCTTGAAACCTTTACGATCGGACACACCGTCACAATCAGCCGCGGGCTGGTGGATGTCTTGCCCGATGAGGCAAGCCTCGCACTAGTGCTTGCGATGGAGATGGCGCACATAGCCCTGGCGCACCCCACTCGAACCGAGTATTCCTTCAACGACCGGACGATGGTGGAAGACGAGACCGTCTTGGACCGCTTCCGTTTTTCAAGGACGCCAGAAGAAGTTGCCAGTGCGATGAAGAAGGCAACTGTCTTGTTGGCCAACTCCCCTTACAAGGACAAGCTGGGCGGCGCTGGCCTCTTTTTGAAAGCTTTGCAACAGAAAAGTCCAAGTCTGCCAAGGTTGATTCAAGCCACCCTGGGCAATGATCTGACGATGTATCTGAAGACGCCGGAGTTTATGGAATTGCTCGCGAAAGCTCCGTCGATCGAAGACTCCAAACTCGAACAGATTGCCGCACTGCCGCTAGGTTCGCGCGTGAAATTAGAGCCCTGGGCCAATCAGAGTTCTTTGATGAAAACACGGTCAATTGCGTTGTTGTCGGCCAGAGAGAAGATGCCGTTTGAAGTAGCTCCGGTGAATCTCAAGCTCACAAGGCTAGCAGCTACAAGTCCATCAAAGACAGATGCCGCGATAGAACCGGGCAGGCCGAAATGAGCTTTGAAACGGAATCCGGCCCATCCTTTACGAGCCTTGAGGGACAGAGTAGAAGCCAGGGCTTAACCCGGCTATGCGCGGGTTTTATCGCCAATGCATTGATACTCGCCTTGCTGGTTTGGGTAAAAGTCCCCTCATCCGAAAGGCCCCTGGTTGCACCCAGGATCCAGATGCTCAGCCTGAACCGCTTGCCTGAGCCGGTGCAATTGCCGGCGGTTGTCAAACCGATGAGACGGCCTGCGCCGAAAGCTAAAATCCTCGATGCACCAAAGCCCGATATGGCAAGAAGCCTCGAGTTGCCGGCTCCACCCAGTATCACGCCCACCCCAGTAGAAATGAAGGCCGCATTGCCGAAGATTGAAGCTGCCGCGATACCAGCGCCGAAGCCGGTATTGGGTACTTTTTCGAGCGCAGCCCCAGCCCCTGCCCGCGTTGAGCGCGAATCCGCGCGTGTCACGACCGGTGGATTTGGTGCCTCGGCGGCAACGACGGAGCCTAAGCCAGCGGCCCGGCCAGCAATGGCGCAACAAAGTGGCTTTGAAGGCGCAGAATCGGCACGCCCTGCAAAAGCGCGGGTAGAGCTAACTCAGTCCGATGCTTTTGGGAGCAGCGTGCCATCAGCACCAAAGCTGCGATCCTCAGCCACGATGATGGCGACTGCTTTCGACGCAAGCCCGGCCACGTCCAGACGCAATCGCGAGGCCAGGCTTGAGGCAGAGATCAAAGGTGTCGAAATCCTCAGCAAGCCCCGGCCAATGTATACAGAAGAAGCACGCCGCCTCGGCATCGAGGGAGAAGTACAGCTTCGCATCCTCTTTGGAGCCGATGGAAGGCTCAAGGTGCTGGCCGTTGTTCGCGGCCTGGGCCACGGGCTCGATGAGAACGCCGCTTTGGCTGCGGCCCAAATCCAGTTTCGTCCCGCAACCAGACAGGGACAGCCAGTTGAACAGGCAGCCGTGGTGCGGGTGCAGTTTCAATTGGCAAACTGAGAACTAGAAGCCGAGTTCCTTCAGCAGGAATTCCGCCTGATAGACCTTACGAAGCGCCTCGATGATTCCCTGGCTCGCAACATGAACGCTACGAGCCTGCTTTTCTGTATAGATATAGCGATTGGGAAGCCCCTCAATATTGCCATCAAAAAGAATCCCGATGATTTCGCCCTTGGTATTCACCGTGGGGCTGCCGCTGTTGCCGCCATGGGTATCAGCCGTAGTGACAAAGTTGAACGGAACACCAAGCGTGAGCTGCTTCTTGCGATCCAGCCAGCGCTTGGGTAGAGCAAACGGATCTGTACCAGTTGCATGTCTGTACATGCCGCCGAAGTCGGTCATCCAGTTGATCGATTTGCCGTTGGCAGCGCGGTAGCCAATGGCAGGGCCAAAGCTGACTCGAAGCGTAAAAGTAGCATCCGGATACACATTGCCTCCAAGGGCATACTGCGCCTGGGCCAGACGCGCTGTTTCGAGAGATTGCCGCGCCTGCACTCGATCTTCATACTCCTTGCGAACTCTGCGCGCCTCCGGCTCAATTAGACGGATAAGGCGAAGCAGCCCATCCGGGCTGTTTTGCACCAGATCGGCCGATGCGGCCAGACGCTTCCTTTCTTCGACAGAAAAAAGTTTGGTGCTCGCTATCGCCTCGCTAGCAACTTGCTCCGGGCTACGGCCGGCAAGCACAGCCTTCAGAACCGGGTTCTCAGCCCCCAAAACCTGAACGGCAAATCGAAGGTATTCCGCCACCACCGCAGCTTCAAGGCTCTCCGTCAGCGGCGCAGAACTGAAGATCGATTCCTCAAGACTGGCAAGGCCGGCTTCGGCGTATTCGCGCAATCGCTCTCCATTCGGCTTCTGGCGCTCTGTTGCGTAACGATAAACCTGGCGAGCAATCGGAAGGATGCTGCCGTACTGGTTGGGCCCGTTCTCAAAGATCATCAGGCCCGGGTAAATCGGTTTGTACGCCTCGGTGATGT
>JAPKYY010000111.1 GCA_026394095.1 Acidobacteriota bacterium
ATCGGTAACCGGTTGCCGCGAGTATACAGATAGGTCGCCGTAATCGCTGTCTTCGGAGCAATCTCATGTGTAATGCTTGCGTTGAAGTTCACCGAATAGAGATTGGCAAAGTCAGGCGAAACGGTGTCTACAGACTGGATCGGAATGCTTGCCCCGGTAGGCAGGCTGGTGAGAATCGCCGGGAAGTTCGGCGAAACGATCGGGCTTGTCACCTGCACAAAACTACCCAGTCCATTATTCAAAATCGCGCGACGGAATGTATCTGTCTGCGGTGGATCATAGAACATACCAGTGCTGGCGCGAACGACGGTCTTTTGCGCCTTGCCCAAAGACCAGGAAACGCCAAGCCGCGGTGCAAAGTTGTTGCGATCGCTATTGAATTTCTGCGACGCCGCCAGCGGCGAATTCTTATCCGCCTTTGGCATCGAATAGATGTCGTAGCGAAGCCCGTATGTGATCGTCACATTCGCGCGCGGCTTATAAGTATCCTGCGCGAAGAAGCTCGAAAACAGCGAGTTGTACTTGATCTGCGGCTCGCCAATCGTCTGCGTAAAGGTTTGATAAGAGCGCGGGTTCACGCCATTCTTCGCATCAAGGTAGCTCTGGATGTTGGCGAAGGTATATCGGCCAAAGGTTGCCTGCACTTGCGAATCGCGAATGTTGCGTGCCGTAAACCCAAACTTGTAGCTGTGCTTGCCTGAGTTGATGCTCAGGTTGTCGCCATACTCTGGCGTCATCTCGGTAAAGTCAAAGCCCGTACCTTCACTCCGGCCAAACTGCACCACACCCGTGATGTTGATCGAGGGCCCGGTGCCAGTGGCAGAAAACGCCTGCTGCTGCTGGCTGCGCCACGGTGTCTGAAAGCGAAACTCATTCACAATGTTCGGCGAAAGCGTGGAGATCAGCTGCGCCGCTCCAACATAGCTGCGGTCTACGAAGCTGTAGGTTCTCGAAACCACATTCAGGCCGCCACCGCTGTTGTAAGGCGAATCATTCGCATGGCCATTAAAGCGCAGGCTCAGACGATGGTTATTGTTGATCTGATAATCGAGCTTGCCAAAGAAAAACCGTACATCCTGCTTGAAAGGAATTGGGTCGGCGAAGCTCGAGGGCAACCCCACCTGCGCCAGCACCGCCGGCGTCACCGTCACAACCTGCGGCAAATCCCGCTTCACCTTCTCGTAGGCACCATAAAAAAACAATTTGTCCTTGATCAGCTTGCCGCCACCATTGCCATAAAACGAATCGACATTCGTCGCGGGCACCAAAGCCCCATCCCGAAGCAACGCCGGGCGCGCACTGAAATCCGTCCGCCGGAAGATATAAGCCGCCTCGCCATGCAGGTCATTGGTCCCGCTCTTGGTAATCGTATTAGCCACCATGCCAACCGTGTTGCCAAACTCAGGTGCAAACCCGTTCGACACAAACGCAATCTCTTCCACAAACGTGTTCGAAATCGGAATCAACCGAATCCCCGCACGGTCGCTCTGTACGTTATTGCTGCCGTCCAGCTGATAATTGATCCGGCCATTGAAGCCATTCGCGTTGATCTTGCGCGGCACTCCAAATTCTGTATTTGGCCGCCCGGTTACATTGGGCTGGTAGAACACAAAGTTGAACGGGTTCCGGCTCACCAGAGGTAGATTCTGAATCTGATTCGCGCTCAGCGTAGATCCAATATCAGTGCGTCCCGGCTCAGTCACTGGCCCCGAAGCACTCACCACAATTTCCGTCACCGCACTCTTGATACTCAGGTCGATATTGATCGTTGCCGTCGTGCCTGCGCCAATCGTAATGCCAGTCTGCTTTACGTTATTGAACCCCGCAAGGGAAACCACCACCTCATACTCGCCACGAGGCAACACCGAGAAACGATAGTATCCGTCCTGATTCGTTTCGCCTTGTCGCTCCAGGCCTGTGCCCAGGTTGCGAGCCTTCACGCTCGCTTTCGCAACTGCCGCACCAGCAGGGTCGCGAACGATACCTTCGATTTGGCCATCAATTGCCGCTGCCTGTGGAAACGCTAAAGCAGAAGCTAGAAAAAACAATGGGAGGAAAACCCGAAGACTCATATCTCATTGTATTACACTCCTGTCATTCTAGACTAAGCCAATCGTCATTGTGTGGTATTTGTCCCGACTCAATCGGTCTCTTTGTCCTCGATCCCGATCTGTCCTAACCGGTAGCGCAGCGCATTACGCGTAATCCCAAGCAGTCGAGCTGCCTGGCTCTTATTCCCATTCGCCCGTTTTAAAGCCTCTTTGAGAATACTTTTCTCATAGTCGTCCAATGTCATCCCAGTCGGCAAAAATCCCGGCTCCGCACTTGCCTGCTTCCCCCGCGGCCCCATATCGATCCGAATCTCATCCGCCGTCAGTTCTTCCCCCGCGGCCAGCAACAAACTTCGTTCGATCACATTCTCGAGTTCCCGCACATTTCCCGGCCAGTCGTGCCCAAGCAATTTATCCAGCGCCCCACCCGAGAGCCGGTTTGATCCATCCCCATACTTCCCCAAAAAGTGTTGTGCCAGCGCCGGAATATCCTCCCGCCGCTCCCGCAACGAAGGAATATTGATCGGCATCACATTCAGCCGGTAATAAAGATCTTCACGAAAGCGCCCGCCCTCCAGCGCCGCCCGCAAATCCACATTCGTCGCCGCAATTACTCGCACATCAATCTGCCGCGTCCGGTTCGACCCCAACCGCTCATACTCCCGCTCCTGCAAGATCCGCAACAGCTTCACCTGTACTGCCATCGGCACATCCCCGATCTCATCAAGAAACACTGTGCCCTGATCGGCCTGCTCAAACTTGCCCGGCTTGGCAATCGACGCCCCCGTAAAGGCCCCCTTCTCATAGCCAAACAACTCGCTCTCCATCAGATTCTCTGGCAGCGCACTGCAGTTGATCTTCACCAGCGGCTGCGTCCGCCGTGGCGAGTGAAAGTGAATCGCCCGCGCCACCATGTCCTTACCCACACCACTTTCACCACAAAGCAAAACCGTCGTCCGGCTCGGCGCAACCTTCTCCACTAGCCGGAACACCTCCTGCATCCCCGGGCTGCGGCCAATCAGATTGCCAAACGTGTAACGGGTCTCAAGCTCCTCTTTCAGCCGCTGATTCTCCGTCCGCAGCCGCCGCACCTCCAGCGCCTTCGCCACCACCGTCGTCAGGTGATCCAGCGAAAAAGGCTTCTGCAGAAAATCCACAGCCCCGCGCTTCATCGCCTCAACAGCCGTCTCGACATTCCCAAATGCAGTCATCACAATCACAGGAATGGCCGGCGACTCGTGGGTAATCTTCTCAAGCAAAGTCAGCCCATCCATACCGGGCATCTTCAGATCCGTCAGCACAAGATCCGCGCCCTCAAGCTTGCGCACTGCCTCCTCGGCGCTCCCCACCGGCACCACTTCATACTCTTCACCCAGCAATTGCAGCTCAATCACCCGGCGCAATTTCTCTTCATCTTCAACCACAAGAATTTTCATCAATAGTTACTCTGGCATCTCCTGGCGATCCGGCAGCCAGACTCGAAATGTACTTCCTTCACCCGGCACGCTTTCAACATGAATCCGTCCCCGGTGTTCATCCACAATCTTTGAGACGATGGCCAGGCCCAGACCGGTTCCATCTGCTTTTGTCGTGAAGAATGGATTGAACACACTAGCGATACTCTCAGGCGCAATCCCAGCTCCACGATCCACCACCACAAGTTCAGATCCACCCTCCGCCGGCCGAGTGAGAATCGTCACAGCTGATCCTTCGGCACTTGCGTCAATCGCATTGCCCAACAGATTCGCAACCAGCTGTTCAATCCACTGCGCGTCGATCGGCAGCGGCCCTACATCGGGCGAATCGTTGCGAATGATGGTCACCTTGTGTTGCGCCGCCCGGTTCTCCACCTGTTGAATCGCCCGGTCGATCACTTCGGTTAACTCAGCTGCCTCAACCCGCAATCGAAACGGCCGCGCAAAATCGAGAAATCGCTTCACCAGTTCATTCGTGCGGTCCACCTCGGTCGAAATATAACCAGACAGCTCACGCGCAATCGGGTCCGCTCCAGGCAGACGTTTGGCCAGCATCTCTGCCGAGTTTTTGATCGTCCCCAGGGGATTCCGCAATTCGTGCGCGAGGCCAGCCGTCAGTTGCCCCAGTGCCGCCAGCCGCTCACTGCGTTGCACCTCAGACTGCGCCGCCTTCAGGTTCTCGTTGGCAGTCGCAAATTCACTAGCCAGTGTCTGATACCGCACAGCCTGTTCGCGATTGGTCCGTGCCAACTGATAGGTAAGGTAAGCCGCCAGAAATAAAAACAGAATCCGGAAGCTGATCTCCTGCTGCTGATCCTGCGGAATCACCTGCGTCGCAAAATCAAGATAAAGCAGAAACGAAAGATAGGAGAGCGCAGCCACTAGTGTCGCTATCAGCGAAACAAGAGGGCCAAACAGCGTTGCCGCCCGCACCACAGGCAGAAGCAGGATCAGGTAATAGCTCGAAGTTATCCCGCCCGTCACGCCCATCAGCAGATAAGCCAAAAGCAAGCGGATCGCCACCCCCAAAAAACGCCCTTGTGAAGCCCGTTGAAAATAGCCTATCCGGGGCTCAACGATCTCAAAGATCGCAAACGCTGCCAGCATCTCCGCTTCGGCATCGTTAACGATCCGGGAAGAGAAGTGCAGCGCCAGAAATAGCAGAACCCAAACAGCATCGCGAGAGGTTGGGATCCAGGACATTAATCATAAGCTCTCATAGTTGGCACGCCAACTGAAAGCGTCCGGGTTGTGTTCCACTCGCAAAGACGGTTCAAACACCACCGAGACCGTGTCAAAGCGCACCACTTCTTCATCTACATTCTTCCTGCGGCAAAACTCCCGTGCCGCAAATCGAACTGCCGATTCTTTCCCCCGGTCGATGTTGCGCCCGGGCGATGCAAAGGCATCATTCCGCCGGCTCTTCACTTCAACCACCACCAGCCTGTCCGGGCTGCCGCGCTGCCACGCAATCAGATCGATCTCATTGAGTCCCGCACGGCTGCGCCAGTTGCGCGCAATCACCGAATAGCCCTGACGCTCCAGATACCGGTGCGCGACATCTTCTCCACGTCTTCCCAGCGCCTGTGCCGGGTCCATCGTACGTGCGTCATGCCACTGCCGCAGCTTGTCGAAAATCCGCCAAACGGGTTTGGTGAAAAACACTATTTCAATACTTCAAACTCGAATTCCATCACCTTGCCCCTCACGATGTAGCAGAGATAATACTCCCACTGCCGTCTCAGCCGGGGCGAAGCGTTGATCAGAAATTCAAAGCCGAGATACCTCCACAAGGCAAGTAGCTTGACGTAAACTTTTTTCTCCCGGAACTTTGCCTGCGTGTAATACCCAAACCCGGCATCGTCATCACCGAAGTACCGGAAGCTGAAACTATTCAGGTGCGACTTGTGCGTCGGGTCGCAAAAGCTCGAAAAGTCCGTATAGTGCGGCGTCTCGAGCCTCACCGTACCCCCGGCCCGAACCACCCGGTGAAACTCCTCCATCGTCTTGATCACATCGTCGACATGCTCAATCACATGGATCGCCCGCAACTCATCAAAACTCGAGTCGCGAAACGGGTAGGGGTGGTGGTCGAGATCGGCAATGACATCTGCCGCCGTACGGGGATTGTTATCGAGCCCGACCGACCCGGGATACTTGCGTATCCCGCAACCTACGTCGAGGACTCTTGGCTTTGTTCGAGACAAGCTTCTAGTGTATCGAGGCAGAACTCTGCCTGGTCACGCGTAAACACTAGCGGCGGGCAAAGCCGTATCGAATTCGGCCCGCAGCCGAGAATCAGAATCCCGCGCTCAAAAGCCATCGCCTCAATCCGGTCACGCAATTCCGGAAAGCGTTCCTTCGACGCCTGGTCGCGAACCAGCTCAAAGCCGATCATCAACCCAAGACCTTGCACTCGGCCCACATGCCGGAATCGCTTCGGCCACTCGAGCATCCGGCCCAACATGGAATTGCCGACCCGCTGCGCATTCTCAAGCAACTCCGTCTCAAGCAGTTCAATCGTTGCCAGCGATGAAGCAATCGCCACCGGGTTCCCGCCAAACGTAGAAGCATGAGCCCCCGGAGTCCACTGCATCCACTCCGGCTTGGTCACCACAGCACTCAGCGGCATCCCGCTCGCAATACCCTTCGCCAGCGCCAGAATATCCGGGTTCACCCCAAAGTGTTCCACGGCAAAAGTCTTGCCCGTCCGCCCCATCCCAGCCTGCACCTCATCCCAGATGATCGGGATCTTGTACTTCGCAGCGACACTCTGCGGCTCATCGATAAACTTCTGCGGCGGCACCACATATCCGCCCTCGCCCTGCACCGGCTCCACAACAATGCCCGCAATGTCATCAGCAGGCAGGATATGCCGAATCAACTGATCCTCAATCACCTTCACACATTCCACATTGCAGGTCTCAACCTGCTTGCCGTAGCTGCAGCGATAGCAGTTGGCATAAGGGATATGCGAAACCCCGGACAGCAGAGCCCCAAAGCCCTTCTTCTGAACGCTCTTCGATCCAGTGAGCGAAAGAGACCCCATCGTCCGCCCATGAAAGGCACCGAGAAACGCAATGAACCTCTCACGCCCCGTGTGATAGCGTGCCATCTTAAGCGAAGCCTCAATCGCCTCAGTCCCGGAGTTCCCAAAGTAAACCCGTCTCGGCCCCCCACCCGGCACCAGGCTCTGCAACTTCTCGGCCAGCTCCACCATGTTCTCGTAGTAAAAATCCGTCCCCGAGTAGTGAATCAGCTTCGCTGCCTGTGCTTGAATCGCCGCCACCACCTTTGGATGGCAATGCCCGGTGGCGCAAACCGCGATCCCGGCATTGCAGTCGAGAAAGCGATTCCCGTCAAGATCCTCAATGATCGATCCTTCCGCACGCGCCACCGTCAGCGGGTAGCCCCGCGTATAACTGGGTGACAAGACAGCCTTGTCACGGGCAATGAGTTGCGCCGCCTTCGGTCCCGGCAATGCGGTAACCAAATGCGGCAGGTCCATCCGGTTGAGCGGTGTTGTGCTCATACGATGCTCCAGGTTTTTAAGTTTTAGAAAAGGGAAGGAGAAAGGAAGGGACGCACTTAGTCTGCGCTAAACAGGCCAGGGCGACTCATCGATGGTACCGGCTGCATGCCTTCATTCTAGGCCATCTCACCGGCGTAGGGAATCCACCTGAGTCCGAAAAAACGAAAATCTTGTTATCATATCAAATAGTTCCCCGCCTGAATTTTTCTTTCACCGAGTTGTAGTTCTTTTGACATCTTCCACCCCTAATCTGAAAGTGAGGTTCCCATGGCTGAAGAAAGACGAATTTCCAAACATTACTTGTTGGCCAGTGATTTCGATCACACGTTGAGCTTTAACGACTCTGGCGTTGTCCTGAGCGAATTGCTTGGCATCGAAGGTTTCCAGGCCAAAATTGCCGAAATCTCGCGCAAGAATTTTATCCAGCAAGGCGGCGAGTTGTCCTACTTGCTCCTGCACGATCCCGAATACAAACAGGTCCGCTCCCACCATCTGGTCGAAGTGGGCAAGAAGATCCGCCTCAAGGCCAACATCCGCCTGGTCTCGCACCTGCTCAACAGCCTCGACGGCTACCGCTTCTCCTTCT
>JAPKYY010001065.1 GCA_026394095.1 Acidobacteriota bacterium
GCCAGCGCCTTCGCCTGCTGGGCGAGCGGACCGCGGAACCAGTGCGATACCGGCGTCACAAACCCCATCTTTGGGCGGTACAGGATATCGTGCGGCAGATAGCGTTCCATCGCCTGCTTCATGATTGCCTTGCCCGTCCCGCGCTTGACGCGCATCGATGCGGGCAGGCTCGCGGCAAATTCGATCAGGCGGTGATCCAGGAAGGGGGGGCGAACCTCAAGAGAATGGGCCATCGACATGCGATCGCACTTGTAGAGGATGTCGTCGGTCAAATAGTAAGACTGATCGAGCCAAAGGTGGCGGTTGAGAGCGCCTGCGGCGTTGGCTTCGGTAGGCAGGCGGCGGTAGAGATCCGATGGAGGCCGATGGGACATGTTGGGCGCCAGGTTTTGTTTCGCCCTGAGGGAGTTGGTGCCGTTCCAGTAGAGATGAGCGTCTTCGGGGGACATGAGCGAGCCTTCGAGGAAGCGTTTGGCTTTGTATTCGAGGCTGATCTTGTCGTCTGAGGCGGGCCAGAAGTTGAGGACGCTGAGGCCGGCGCTGCGGAGCCACGCCGGTATGCGGCGGGCTTGCACAGCATAGTCGTCGGCGAGGTAGGTTTGGTAGCCAGCGAAGAGTTCGTCGGCACCTTCTCCACTAAGAGCTACGGTGACATGCTCGCGAGTCATTTTTGACAAAAACCAAACAGGGAGAGCACCGGCGTCGGCACTGGGTTCGTCTGAGAAATATGCGAGCTGTTCGATCGCCTCGGCGAGACCGAGTTCTGGATTGACGTCGAATTCGTGGTGGTCGGTATCGTAGGCCTTTGCTACCTCGCGAAACCAGGGGGACTCGTCGAAGTTACGACCGACAAAAGAAACAGAAAATGTTTTGAGCTGGCGTCCGGCCTGCTGGGCTGCGTAATGGAGGACGGTGGTGGAATCGACACCTCCCGAAGCCCAGATGCCAAGCGGAACATCTGAGATCAGATGCTCTTTGATGGAGAGCTGCAAGAGGTGATCGAGCTCGGATTTGGCGTCTTCAAGGCCCATTCTTGCGTCGGGAGCAAGGCGGAGGCTCCAGTAAGGTTCCTGCGTGAGGCGGCCGTCTTTCCAACGGAGGTAGCAGCCAGGGCGGACCTTGTTGACGCCGGCAGCCAGGGTATAGGGCTGGGGGACGTAGTTGAGAGAAAGGTAGTAGGTGAGGCCTTCGAGATCGAGCTTGCGGTCGACGTCAGGATGGGCGAAGAGGACCTTGAGTTCTGAGCCAAAAAGGAGGTTCTGGCCGTGTTCGTAGTAGTAGAGCGGCTTTATGCCGACGCGGTCTCGCACGATGAGGAGTTCGCCTGAGGGTTTGTGCCAGATTGCGAAGGCGAACATGCCGCGGAGGCGCTTGAAGCTGTCAGTTCCCCAGGCCCGGTAGGCTTCAAGAACGACTTCGGTATCGCAATGGGTACGGAAGCGGTGGCCGAGAGATTCGAGTTCGGAGCGGAGTTCCTTGAAGTTGTAGACTTCGCCATTGAAGACGATTACGGTATTGCCGTCTTCGCTGATGATGGGCTGATCGCCGGAGCCGAGGTCAATGATTTTTAGACGGACTGCGCCGAGAGACACCACTGCATCCTCAAAGACCCCTTGCTGATCGGGGCCGCGATGGGTAATGGTTTTTGTAATGAGCTCG
>JAPKYY010000170.1 GCA_026394095.1 Acidobacteriota bacterium
CTTTAGTTCGGGGCGAAAGTACTGAACCTGAAAAGGTGAAAGAACTGTTTCAAAAGCACCGGATTCCCTTATGGCGACGGCGCGCCTGGCCGATAGTTGTCTTAGGGGATCTGCCTGTATGGGTTGCCGAATTTGGCCCTACGGCGGATTTTGCTGCTAAACCGGAGACCCGGACTGCGTTGCGAATAGAATGGACGCAGGGCTGGGAGAGCTAGTCGATTGGCTAGATCTCACGAGAATCTGGCTTAAGGTGAATCAAGTAACGAATTGTTTACGTCTGTAAGGTAAGAATGAACTCCAACGTCAAGTCGGTTATCTTTTGGGTGGTCATCATTTGTGTGGTGTCCCTCATATTCGTCGTCGTCCGTACCGGAAACAAAAAAGCGGACGCGCAAGTGACATTTAGCGATTTCATGCAACAGGTTGAAAGCAACCGCGTGAAAAGCGTCGCGATTACTGGAACAGATGTACACGGAATTTACCGTGAGGATGGGTCTGGTTTGAAGACCACCATTCCTCCTATGTACCCCGATGTGTACAAGATCCTGCGCGAAAAGGGTGTCAACATCGACATCAAGGATACGGGCTCGAACGGGATTCTAAGCCTGATTTTCCAGACGGCTCCGTTTATCCTTCTGCTGGGATTCTGGATATTTATGATGCGGCAGATGCAGAGCGGCGGAAACAAGGCGATGAGCTTTGGCAAGAGCCGGGCGAAGCTGCATAGCTCGCAGCAGAAGAAAGTTACGTTCAAGGACGTGGCTGGGGTGGAAGAAGCCAAAGAAGAGCTGCAGGAAATCATTGAGTTTCTGCGTGAGCCGCAGAAGTTCCAGAAGCTTGGCGGCCGCATCCCGAAGGGTGTGCTGCTGGTGGGTTCCCCTGGCACTGGTAAGACCTTGCTGGCCCGTGCGATTGCGGGTGAGGCGAATGTGCCTTTCTTCTCGATCTCAGGCTCTGATTTTGTCGAGATGTTTGTCGGAGTAGGCGCGAGCCGCGTGCGCGATTTGTTTGAACAGGGCAAGAAGAATGCTCCCTGCATCATTTTCATTGACGAAATCGACGCTGTTGGCCGTCATCGCGGTGCTGGCCTTGGTGGTGGACACGATGAGCGTGAGCAGACACTGAACCAGTTGCTGGTCGAGATGGACGGATTTGAATCGAACGAGGGTGTAATTCTGATTGCTGCCTCGAATCGCCCTGACGTGCTTGACCCGGCGTTGTTGCGCCCGGGGCGCTTTGACCGCCGCGTCGTCGTAGGCCGGCCGGACGTGAAGGGCCGCGAACAGATCTTGAAGGTACACACGAAGAAGATCCCGCTTTCTGATGATGTGGAACTGAGCGTGATTGCCCGTGGCTGCCCCGGATTTGCCGGCGCTGACCTGGCGAACCTGGTGAACGAAGCGGCGTTGATTGCCGCGCGTCAGAATCGCAAGGTTGTGGCGATGACTGACTTTGAAGTGGCCAAGGACAAGGTGATGATGGGTGTCGAGCGGCGCTCGATGTTTATCACCGAAGAAGATAAAAAGCACACGGCCTATCACGAGGCAGGTCATGCTCTGGTAGGTGCGTTGTTGCCGAATTCCGATCCGGTACACAAGGTTTCGATCATTCCGCGCGGAATGGCGCTGGGTGTGACGATGTACCTGCCAACACAGGATCGCAACGATATCTCGAAGGAACAGTGTGAAGCGCAGATTGCCACCGCTATGGCCGGGCGTGTTGCGGATGAGACTTTCCTTGGATTGAAGACTGCCGGCGCTTCGAACGATATCGAGCGTGCTACCGAGATGGCTCGCCGCATGGTTTGTGAGTGGGGCATGAGCAAGCTCGGGCCTCTGAGCTTTGGCAAGAAAGAAGAGCAGATCTTCCTCGGCCGCGAGATTGCACAGCATCGTGATTATTCAGAATCGACTGCCGTGTCGATCGACGGTGAAGTGCGTGGCCTGGTGGAGCAGGGCTATCATGTTGCCAAAACTTTGATTGACGGCAACCGGGACGCAGTAATCCGCATTGCCGAGGCTTTGCTCGAGCGCGAGATTCTGGATGGCGCTGAAGTGTTGAAGCTGATTGCCGGTGAAGAGCTGCCGACCTCGGCGCGCTCTGCCTCGAACAATAAGCCGAACAATACGGATGGCCAGACGCAGCAGGTTTTGCGGCCGGATACGGCGATTCGACCGAATCAGGGCTTGACGCCTGGATCGAGCCCCGCATAAAGCTGTGGCTCTGATCCCGCCCTTTCGGGCTTATCTTTTTGATGTTGACGGTACCTTACTAGACTCCGCCCCCGATATCTGTGGGGCGGTTTCTAGCGTTTTGAGCCGTACTTTGAAGCCCGATGTGCCGTATGAGTATTTGAGAACCTTCATTGGGCGGCATCTGGTGGACCTGTTTGGGGAGTTGTTTCCTGAGGCGTCCCCCGAGCAGGTTGAAGCCTGGATTCAGGAATATCGCGAGATCTATTTGTCGCGCGAGCATGCGGGAACGGTGCTGTATGCGGGAGTGGCGGAGACGCTTGCGAAACTGGGTGGGCTGAAGACTACAGCTACCACCAAGAGCACGCTGACGGCTACGAATGTGTTGACCAAGTTTGGCTTGATTGAGCATTTTCAGCATGTGCAGGGAACGGATGGTTTCCCCAGTAAGCCGAAGCCCGAGGTGTTGCAACGAGCGATGCGTGGGCTGGGTGTTGGCCCTGAGGATTGCCTGATGATTGGAGACTCGGTGCCTGATATTGTGGCGGCGCGTGCAGCCGGGGTAAAGGTTTGTGCTGTCAGCTATGGGTACGGCAAGCCGGAAGAATTAAGAGCTTGCGAGCCGGATTACTGGTTGGATTCGTTGTCGGGGTTGGTTGCTGGCTGAGCTGGTTTTGGTTGGGTGGTTGGGGCTATTGCGGCTGGCATTTTCTTTTTCCGCGCGAAGATCTTCGAAGGTGTAAACTCCTGAAGCAACGAGGAGGTGATGCCAAACATGATCGAGTTGTTGCCAGCCTGAATGCCTTGTGCGGACCACTTCTCATTCGGGGTGTAACGCGTTGAGAGAATCCCTGCCGCATAGCCGCCAGCAAAGGCCGGCCAATTGAATACCTTCTTCCCCTTTTGATCGTATGTAACGAAGTTGAAGGCGATGGCGTGCCCGATGCGAGGGAAGATGCCGGTGCACTTGCACTGGATGTAGCGCATCTCGTAGTGGGCGAGAGCGGCAAAGCCTTGCGTGGCGGCGTCCTGCAGGGAGTAGGTCAAGAAGATGTTGGCATTGCGCTTGCCATAAGCTGCCCAGCCCTGGCCATAATCGCGCGGTGAATTGGAGAGGTGATTCGTGCTGGCCGTAAGAGTGGATCGGATGTACGCACCAGGGCTCAAGAAAAGTCCGCGCCACAGGACACGCATACGCTCCTCGTTGGTGGGCGTACTCCACGTGAGATCTCGTGGGACACGGGTTCCGACCAGCATGTCGGACTGGCTTGGTTTGGTAATGTTTGCTGCGTCTTGTGCGAACAAGGCACTGGGAAGAAGGGCAAGCCAAATAAGTTTAGGGGACAATGCGAACTCCACTCATAGTAGTCCTTTTTTGGACTCCAAAGAGTGCGACGACTCCTGTGTGGGGCTAGTTACTAGCCTCGACAGGGGATGAGAGGGCAGTTTCTTTCGAAGACCTTTTCTTTCTCAGCCTGAGTAGCCTGCTGGGCGTGAACTCTTGCAAGAGAGAGGAGACAAAGCCGAAGGCCATGGCGCTGTTTCCCATCTGAATGCCCTGTGCAGACCACTTCTGGTTCGGCGTGTAGGTGGTAGACAGCATTCCGATACTGTAGCTGCCGACGATATTAGGCCAATTGACGACAGTCTTGCCTTCGCGGTTGTAGGTGACCAGGTTGAACCACAGAGCATGCCTGATGCGTGGCAGCACCCTCGTGCACTTGCACTGAATGTAGCGCATTTCGTAGCCGGAAGCCGCTGCCAGGCCTTCAGAGGCGACGTCCTGCAAGGAGTATGTGACGAAGCTGTTCAAGTTGCGTTTGGCATAAGCACCCCATCCCTGGCCGAAGTCTTTAGGCTTGTTGTCGAGGTGGTGCGATGCAGCCGTGAAGGTGGATCGGATGTAGGCCCCGGGGCTGAGGGCGAGACCGCGCCAAAGTACGCGCAGGCGCTCTTCTGTGGTGGGAGTGCTCCAGGTCATGCCGCGCGGAACACGCGTGCCCACGAGCATGTCAGCCTGGCTTGGATTGGTAATGTTGGCGGCGTCCTGGGCGTGCAGGGGTATTGTCAGTAGAAGGATGGGGAGAAGCAAAAACAAGGAAATCCTAAGGTGAGTTATTTTCGCTTGAAGGCGCGTTTGACTTCAGGGCCGAACTCACGAATAACGTTAAATAGTACGCCGAAGTAGAGTTGGGAATTGCCGGCCTGCAGACCCTGGGCGCTCCATTTGTACTCTTTAACCCAGGTAGTTGAGATCAATCCGGCTCCGTAGGCACCTGCGAATTTGGGCCAGTCGAAAACTTTCTTGCCTTCTTTGTCAAGAGTGAGGAAATTCATCTTAAAGGCGTGACCGAGTCGGGCACCGGCACCGGTGCACTTGCAGCGAACGTAGCGGGGTTCGTAGCCAGCGGCGGCGGAAAGCCCAGCTTCAACCGAATCCTGCATTGTAAATGTAACGAAGCGTTGGCCCACACGCTGGGAGTATCCCTTTAGGCCTTGTTGCCAGGCGGCTGGGCGGTCATTGAGCTGGTCGCCGGAGGCGGCACCGAAGGCGCGGAAATAGGCACCTGGGTTGGCAAAGGTTTTGTCGCGGTAAATTTGCCAGCGCTGCTCGGATGTGACGGGCTTCCAGTCGATCTCTTTGGCGAGAACCGTGGAAGACTGCGCCATCGCGAGAGTGGGGAGAAAAAGCGCGGTGAAGCAGCATTGACTAAAAAAGGTCATCTCTAATAGAGACGCCTGGAAACAGGATTCGCTGCATAAAGTTCCCTAAGATATGCTGAAACCATGACACGCCGACAGATGCTCGCCTTTGCTGCGGCAGTGCCAGGGATTAGCCCGGCACTGCGAGCTCAAAATGGACGCTTTCGTACTTCGCTGGCAGAGTGGAGCCTTCACAAGTCGATTCGTTCTCAAATGATGACGAATCTTGAGTTTCCGCAGATTGCCAAAGAGCAGTTCGGTATCAGCGGGATTGAATTTGTAAATACGCTTTGGGAGGCACCGACGCAGTACTACCTTGGCCGTTTGAAGGCCAATATGAAAAAGTTTGGGGTCGAAGGTGTGCTGATCATGTGTGATGGCGAGGGGAGCATGGGGCATTCCGAGCAGAAAGAGCGACTCAAAGCCGCCGATCTGCATCGTAAATGGGTAGACTATGCCGCTGAGCTAGGGTGCCACGCAATCCGCATGAACATGTATGCGGAGAAAGAAGCCAAGACCGAGGCTGAGATTGGCGAATTCCTGAAGTGCTGCCAGGAGAGCTTTACGCGTATTTGTGAGTACGCCAGGCAAAACGGAATTAGCGTGGCAATCGAGAATCATGGCGGGCTCTCATCGAATCCGGATATTTTGACCCGCTTGATGAAGATGGTGAATTTGCCGAATTTTGGAACTTTGCCTGATTTCGGGAATTTCCCAAAAGGTGTCGATAAGCATGAAGCAGTGTCTAAATTGATGCCTTATGCCAAAGCGGTGAGTTTCAAGTGCTTCGAGTTTGGAGCCGATGGGAAGGAAACGACCATCGACATGGACCGGATGATGCAGATTGTAGCGAAGGCTGGCTACGGTGAAGGTGGCAAGCCGAACTGGATCGGCATCGAATACGAGGGCACTCGAATGACGGAGTTTATGGGCGTACAGGCGGCGAAACGCTTTCTGGATCGCTATTCCGTCTAAGGTAAATCTTGGATATAGTAATACTATTACCGAAAAATAGGCAGGGCTTTTTCGGGCGGTAAATTCGAGTTGGCCGCTGATACAATGAGGTGAGTTGCAAGACTTGGCCTTCCTGGGAGAAACACATAGTGAAGCGAACTGGATCTGATGACGCGCTCCGATGCTCTTTTTGCCATAAGAGCCAGGATGTTGTTGGCAAATTAATATCGTCGCCTAGCGACTATCCTCGCGCATACATTTGCGATGAATGCATCGCCGTCTGCAATTCGATCCTTGAAGATGACAAGCAGGAGAATGCCTACAGCGCTCCGAACAAGCTGCCGAAGCCATTTGAAATCCGCGATTTTCTAGAGCAGTTTGTGATCGGGCAGGAGCCAGTGAAGAAGAAACTGGCGGTGGCGGTTTATAACCACTACAAGCGGATCCACCTGAACAAGACGCGGTCTGGCGATGTGGAACTGCAGAAGAGCAACATCCTGCTGATTGGGCCGACAGGTACAGGCAAAACCTTGCTGGCGCAGACTCTGGCGCGGATTCTGGATGTGCCGTTTGCCATTGTCGATGCGACTACACTGACCGAGGCAGGATACGTGGGTGAGGATGTGGAGAACATCATCCTGCGCTTGTTGCAGAATGCGGATTGGGATGTGCAGCGGGCTCAACAGGGCATTATCTATGTCGATGAGATCGACAAGATCGGCCGTAAAGACGAGAATCCTTCGATTACCCGGGATGTGAGCGGCGAAGGTGTGCAGCAGGCACTGTTGAAGATTCTTGAGGGAACGATTGCGAATGTGCCGCCACAGGGCGGGCGCAAGCATCCACATCAGGAGTTTACTCCCGTCGACACAACCAACATTCTGTTTATCTGTGGTGGCGCCTTTGTGGGGCTCGAGAAGATCATTTCCCGCCGCGTAGGCCGCAAGCAGATTGGTTTCTCGAACAATACCGAAGAGACTAGCGAGAAGGAAATTCGCTTTCCTGTGGTGCCGGCCGGCAGCAAGCGCGACAACGAGTTGTTGCAGCAGTGCCAGCCGATGGACCTGATCAAGGCTGGATTTATTCCAGAATTCATTGGGAGATTGCCGGTTGTGGCGATTCTTGAGGACTTGACGAAAGAGGCTTTGGTGCAGATTTTGACCAAGCCGAAGAACGCTCTGGTGAAGCAGTACCAGAAGTCGTTTGAGTACGAAAATGTTAGACTTAAGTTTAACGACGATGCCCTTGAGGCGATTGCAGCATTGGCACTAGAGCGCAAAGTTGGCGCCCGCGGGCTGCGAATGATCATGGAAGAGCTCATGCTCGACCTGATGTATTACATACCGAGTCAGAAGAAGATCAGGGAGTTTCTGGTCACCAAGGAAATGGTGATGAATCAGAAGATCAACTTGGCAGTACTCGAAAAAGCCGGTTAAGGACGGCCAGGAAATTTTCCGACAAGAGAACTAGACGAAGGTGTAGGGCCTGGTAAGGAATCTTCTTTGCCAGGTTTTGCGTCTTTAGAAACAAGAGAACTTATGTTGGCATCCAAAGAACGATCAGACACAAAACGGCTACCCATGATGCCGATCCGGGACGTGGTCATCTTCCCGCATATGATGACTCCCTTCGTGGTTGGCCGGGAATCGAGTGTTCGCGCACTTGAAGAAGCCAATGCGACGGGGAAGCAGATTTTCCTTGCCACACAGCATGACGCCTCGATAGACGAGCCGCGTCCAGACGAAATTTTCAGCGTAGGTACGGTTGCCAATATCGTGCAGAGCCTGAAGCAGCCCGATGGCAACATCAAGGTGCTAGTTGAGGGTGTAGAGCGCGGTAAGGTAATCAGCGTCAGCGACGAGGACGGATTCTTTCGTGCCGTTGTGAAGACGAGCACTTTCCGCATTGAAGGCGGGCCGCAGCTGGATGCGCTGGTGAGCCGGGTGACGACGCAGTTTGAGCAGTACGTCAAGCTGAGCCAGAATCTGAACTACGAGACGATGGTGGCGGCGATCCGCCCCGATGATCCAGGCAAGCTGGCCGATACGGTGGGCGCGAATTTGCAGTTGACGATTGAAGAGAAGCAGGAATTGCTTGAGATCTTCGACCCGATCGACCGCCTGACCCGCGTTGCCGAAATGCTCGATATCGAAATCGAGAAGTTGCAGGTAGACCGCACGATCCAGGGCCGCGTGAAGCGCCAGATGGAACGGGCGCAAAAAGAGTATTACCTCAACGAAAAGATCAAGGCGATCCAGAAAGAACTGGGCCGCGGCGAAAAGAGCGAATACGACGAGCTGAAGAAGAAGATCGAAACTGCAGGCATGCCGAAGGATGCGTTCGACAAGGCGATGAGCGAATTGCGCCGCCTTGAGAATATGCCTCCGATGTCGGCCGAATCGACAGTAAGCCGCAACTACCTCGACTGGCTTCTGGCTGTGCCGTGGAAGAAATCTTCGAAGGAAATCCGTGATCTGAACTTTGCCAAGCAGGTGCTGGAGAGCGATCACTACGGGCTTGAAAAGATCAAGGAACGCATTCTTGAATTCCTTGCTGTGCGCCGGTTGGTGGAGAAGCCAAAGGGTTCGATCCTTTGCTTTGTCGGACCTCCTGGAGTAGGCAAGACTTCGCTGGGCATGTCGATTGCCAAGGCGACAGGCCGTGAGTTTGTACGGCTATCGCTGGGTGGCGTTCGGGATGAAGCCGAGATTCGTGGCCATCGCCGGACCTATATCGGCGCTCTGCCGGGCCAGATCATCCAGATGATGAAGAAGGCCGGGACGAAGAATCCGGTGATCATGCTGGACGAGATCGACAAGATGTCGATGGACTTCCGGGGCGACCCATCCGCTGCGATGCTTGAGGTGCTTGATCCTGCGCAGAACACTTCGTTCCAGGATCACTATCTCGACGTCGAATACGATTTGTCGAACGTCCTGTTTATTGCGACCGCCAATGTGTTGCACACGATTCCTGCACCGCTGCAGGACCGCATGGAAGTGATCCGGTTGTCGGGCTACACCGAGCTGGAGAAGCTGGAAATTGCGAAACGGTTTTTGGTTCCGAAGCAGCTTGAAGGCAATGGTCTGAAAACGGAGCAACTTGAGTTTGAAGACGCCGGGCTGGGCGCGCTGATTCATGGCTATACCCGTGAGTCTGGTGTGCGTAACCTTGAGCGTGAAGTCGGAAATGTCTGCCGCAAGGTAGTTCG
>JAPKYY010000284.1 GCA_026394095.1 Acidobacteriota bacterium
CTTCGCAGCCGTCATGATCCCTCCCTCAAGCCGCAGCGGGGGTGCAGCTTCGGCTCAAATTGAGTCTTATATCGACCACACTCTGGCCAGCGCCGCACCTTCCTTGCAACGCACCTGGCGTAGCGGATTGGCCGACTGGACAAAGGCGAAAGACATCGACAGCGAGCTCTCCAGACTGGCTGCAAACGAATTTGCTCCAAAGTCAAAAGCAGATCAGTTCTTCATACTTTTCAAAACAGCCCTAACTGCTGCCTTCTACACCTCAGAAGAGGGCATCCAAAAAGAACTTGGATACCAGGGCATGGCCTTCTTGCGAGAATTCCCCGGTTATCAGGGTGAGGCTTTCTCCACTCCGGCAGGCTACAAGCCCCTTTTGAGGTCAAGGAGCTAGCCCCATGAAGATCTACGACGTATGCATCATCGGTTCTGGTGCCTCCGGCGGCATGACCGCAAACGTACTCACCAAAGCGGGCCTCAACTGCGCCATGCTCGAAGCCGGACCCATGAAGAGTGTGGCCCAATTCCCCACCCATCGCCTCCGCCGCTGGAATCTCCCCAATCGCGGCCTCCGGGGCGACTACTTCCAGGAATGGCTCACCGAAACCGGCTTCCTCGCCGACAAAGCCAAAGAGCCCTATTCGGTTGCCAACAATGAACGATTCGACTGGTGGAGCATGCGCGCCGTCGGCGGCAAGAGCCTCTTCTGGGCCGGCGTCACCCCTCGGTTCGGCCCTAACGAATTTCAACCTAAAGACGACTTCGACACCAAATGGCCGCTCACCTATGACGAAATCGCACCTTACTACGACCGCGTCGAAGAACTGCTCGGCGTCTCATCAACGGTAGAAGCCGTCGGTGGCTTCCCGCTCAACAAAGGCCTCGCCCCTTTCCGGCCCAAACCAGCCGAAGTGCTGCTCACCAAGGCATGCGAATCCCTCGGCCGCGGCCTCAAGGTCCTCCCCATCCCGAAAGCGATCCTCAGTCAGGATCACAAAGGCCGCCCTGCCTGTCATTACTGCGGCCCCTGCTGGCAGGGTTGCGATTCCGGCTCCAAGTTCGATTCCCTGCGCGTCTTTATAATGGCCGCACGCAACAGCGGCAAATTAGACCTCATCCCCAATGCCCGTGTCCGCAATCTCGAACTCGGCAAAGAAGGAACGGTGCAGACAGTCCGCTACTTCGACACAGAAAAGCGGGAATGGCGGGAACTACAGGCCAAGAGCTTCATCCTTTGCGCTGGCGCCATCGAGAGCAGCCACATCCTGCTCAATTCGAAGATCGCCAACTCCAGCGGTTTAGTAGGCAAGTATCTGAGCGAACACCTCTACACCGCAGTCGGCGGGCACCTGCCCCAGTTGATGAACCGCAAGGTCACCAACGAAGACGGCAACGGTGCTCACGTCTTCATCCCTGACCTGACTGAAAACTGGCGCGGCAATAAATTCATCCGCGGCTACCAGATCTTCCCCACCGGCGGCACCAACGAATTCACACTTGTGGGCAACAACATCCCTGGCTACGGCAAGCAATGGATGGATGCCGTGCGCGCCTATTACACAGCAGGAGTAAGCGTCCAGTTCCAGGGCGAAGTCCTCCCCTACAAAGACAACCGCATCGAGCTCGACCCAACCCTCAAAGATGATGCTGGCATCCCTGCTGCCCGCTTCAATTACGCCTGGCATGAGAATGAACGAGCCATGTTTAAAGACATGATCGAAGTCGGCAACGAGATCCTGCATAAGGCTGGTGCCGAGATGCTGCCCAAAACGAACCCCAAACCCGACCCCTACGGTCACTCTATCCACTACGTAGGCACCACCCGCATGGGCAACGACCCACGCACCAGTGTCACCAACAAATGGAGCCAGTCCCACGACGTACCCAACCTCTTTATCAACGATGGCGGCCCTTTTGTCACTGCTGGCAATCAGAACCCCACTCTCACCATCCTCGCC
>JAPKYY010000998.1 GCA_026394095.1 Acidobacteriota bacterium
CAGTGGCAGCGGCGACTTCTTCCAAACTTCTTCCTTCGACTTTCATTAAGACCAGTACTTCCCTCTGGCTTTCGGGCAGCTCACTAAGCAATTGCTCGAAGCCGTAAGAAAGTTCCGGTGTGGGTATGGAAATTTTTTCATCCAGTTCGACCTCGGCCCGCCGGGTGCGTTTTCGATAGCTGCGGCTTCGGATGTGGCGTGCGATGGAATAGATCCATGGCAGGAGCATTTCTCCAGGCCGCCAGGTGTGTCTGCTTCGGTGGACCTGAAACCACGTTTCCTGAACCAGTTCTTCAATTTCAGATTCTGGTGAGCCGCCCCTGAAGATGGCCTTTAGTCGTGGACTGACTTCCTTGACTAGCGCTTCAAGCGCGTCGCCTTCGCCTGCCTGGTAGCGTTGCATCCACTCTTCCAGCGTTACTTTCTCTTCGTTCGAGCCCAAGAATAAAGTGTAGTTCTTAAGCGGTATGTTGGTGCTATGAATATTGCGCCGGGATCAGAAAACTTCGTCCGTCTGGAAGTGCTTAAGACGGGGTTGATGAAGGGTAAGAAACATGTCTTCGAGTTTCCGGCCTACCGCGGCAATGGACAGCGGAATCCGAATCGATACGAGATCTCACTGGATGCTCGACGCATCGAGTGCAAAGACGACTGGCTCAAAGCCGATGACTTGAAGAAAGTGGTCGCCTACGCCGTCAAGGACATGCTGGATGCAGAGAAGTATCCGGAGATTGTCTACAAATCGGAATCAGGATTGCTGACGATTCGGGGCAAGAGCGCTCCGGTTGGAGTTGCCTACCGGGAATCGTCGCCTAATGTTTTTGAGGGCACAGCCCGGGTCGACATGCGGCTCTTTGGCCTCAAGCCGCCTACTGCAGCGCTGGGCACGATAGGCACTGACCCATGGATGAACCTGAGCTTCAGGATCAAGCTTTCTTGATTTCGAGACCCATCTCGCGAGCCTTGCGAGCGCTCCACTCTGCACCGCCTAAAACCAGCATGCTGAAGATGAAACTCCAGAGCAGGATCGTCACCGAGTGGTTGAATACCCCATATTCATGGGTCATTTTCGAGAAGAGCCAGGGCCAGATCAACATGTTTAGAAGTTTCATGAATTCGATGGAGAGGCCAACGAAAACGGAAGCGACAAAGACGAGCAGTGGCGGGATCTTGCCGTTGGGCAGCAGCCAATAAGTCAGGAAGACGATACCAATGGTGATCGGTAGCGAAGCGACCTTGTAGACGATGGCGCTGAGCCAACTGATCTTGACCACAGGGGCGGTAAGTGCACTTGTTGCCAGCCAGAGGAAGCCGCAGCCAAGTATGAGGCCCTGGCTGATTAACTGATTCTTGAGGAAGCTGCGGTTTTCTTTGATTCCCCAGATGCGATTGAATGCGACCTCGAGGGGCATGAAAATTCCGTTGGCAGTGAAGAGAAGTAAAACCATCGAGACCCAACTAAGAGCCTTGCCATTGGTGTAAACCGACATCTGGAGGTTGCGGACGAGGAAGGCACCCGTTTCACCGGCAAAGTAATCCTGAAGGCCAACATAGATCCCTTTCTCGACGTTGAACCAGTGCAATGCGAAGCGCATGATGCTGGTCATCACGATCAGGAAGGGAAAGAAACTGAGGAGGACGTTGGCGGCAACACTGAAGGAATAAACGTGCGTCTCGGTCTCTGCCCAGAAGTGCAGGGTGGGTTTGATTTCCGGCCAGAGCCGTCTTAGTCTTTCCATTTGCCGCTATTCATTAGCTTCGCAATTC
>JAPKYY010000279.1 GCA_026394095.1 Acidobacteriota bacterium
TATTTCTTTCGCCTTTGCATTCTGAGAAGTACCTTGAGACAGCGAAGATGGCGATGGATTTTGCGGCCAAAGAGTATAAGAGCAGGGCACGGATTTTGGTTGCCAAGCCTGGGCCTGGGGTGTCGCCAGAGATGGCGGCACGGCGCATTCTGCAGGCCTTTGTCCCAAGAGCGTTTCGCAGGCCTGTGGCTGACACGGAATTGCTTCCTTATCTCGAATTATTTCGGGCTTCCCGGATTAAAGGCGAGGAGTTTGAGCCGGCAGTCTTCTTCATGCTTCGAGCAGTTCTTGTGAGCCCGAACTTCTTGTTTCGGATGGAGCAGGGTGAATATGCGCTGGCTTCGCGGCTTTCGTACTTCTTGTGGGGGAGCCTGCCTGACGAGTTGATTTTTGATCTGGCGCGAGACAAGAAGTTGAACCAGCCCGCTGTGTTGCGGGCGCTTGTCGACCGGATGTTGCGCAACGACCGGAGTCAGAACTTTGCACAGCGATTTATCGAACAGTGGCTGCACACCCGGGATTTGGGCGGGGACAAGATGCCGGACGCGAAGCTTTTTCCGCAATACGCCAAGGATGAAGATCTGCGTGGCGATATTCGGTTGCAGCCGGTTTATTTCTTTCGTGAAATGTTGATTCGAAAGGTGAGCGTGCTCGATCTGCTGGATTCGGAATTTACAATTGGCACTTCACACCTTGAGAAGCATATGGGCCTCAAATTCCCGCTGGACCCAGGCCGGCGGACACAGCCGCAATGGGTGAAGCTGCCTGAAGGGAGCAAGCGGGGAGGAATTCTTGGTATGCCTGCAGTGCTGGCGGTTTCGTCTTATCCATACCGGACGAGCCCGGTGCTGCGTGGGGCATTTATTCTTGATGCGATTCTGGGTACGCCGCCGCCACCTCCGCCGCCGAATGTACCGCCGCTCGGCGAGGAGAAAGCTGGCGCGGCGCCCAAGAGCGTGCGTGAGCGCCTGGCGCTGCATCGGGCAGATGCAACATGTGCCGGATGCCATAGCCGGATTGACCCCATGGGCTTTGCCCTCGAGAACTACGATTCGGTGGGCCGCTGGCGGGATGAGGATGGAGGCAAGCCTGTGGACAACTCAGCCGAGATGGCCGATGGCAGGAAATTTGCCGGGCCGCAGGAGTTGCGTACGGTATTGATGGAGAAGCGCGATCTGTTCTTGCGCAACCTGACCAACAAGCTGCTCGGTTATGCCCTGGGCCGCGGGTTGACACTTCGCGACAGTTGCACCGTTGATGCAATCGTCGAAGAAGTGAAGCAGAATAACTATAGCTCTGCAAAATTAATTGAGGCGATTGTTTTGAGCGCCCCATTTCGCGGAGAGCCGGAGGTTGCCAAATGATGAATCGACGAACTGTCTTGCGTGGCGCAGGTGTGGCACTGGGCTTGCCCTGGCTTGAGGCAATGGCAAATACGGCAACTCCGAAGCCGCCGGTGCGCATGGCAATGCTGTACATGCCAAATGGTGTGAACCCGCATCACTGGACGCCCGAAGGCAAGGGAAAAGATTTTCAGCTTTCACAAACAATGCAGCCGCTGGCCAGCTTGAAGGACAAAATTGTTGTCCTCAAGAATCTTTGGAATGAAGGTTCCAAGGGTGGCGACGGTCATTACGTAAAAGAAGCGGCGATCCTGACCTGCGCCACGATCAAGAAGACGCCTGGTGCAGATATTGCAAATGGCGTGTCCGTAGATCAGTTGGCAGCACAACGCATGGGGACACAGACACCGCTGCCTTCACTTGAGCTGGGCGTGACGCCGGTTGCGATTGGTGTAGATGCAGTAGTGGGTTATACGCGAATCTATGGATCGCACATTGCCTGGAGCAGCCCGACCACACCGTTGGCGCGCGAATTGAATCCTCGTGCTGTGTATGAGCGCTTGTACCGTGCCTCAACCGGGGCAGGTGCCAATACAGCACAGATGGATCAACTGCTTCTGGATAAGGTGCAGGATGACGCCAGGCGATTGCGTACCAAACTGGGTGCAGCCGACCGGCACCGGATGGATGAGTACCTGAGTGTGATGCGATCGCTTGAACAGAGAGTGGAGCGGAACATTGGTGGTGCGCACAAGAATTGGAAGGCACGAGTGGCACTCGATCCGAAGGCGGCCCCACCGGAGCGTCCGAGTGATCATGCCGAGCACGTAAAGCTGATGCTCGACATGATTGCCGTTGCATTTCAGAGCGACACTACGCGGCTGGCCACATTCATGTTTGGCAATGCCGTGAGCAATGTGAGCTTCCGCTGGCTGGAAGGTGTGAGCGCTGGCCATCATGATGTATCGCATCACGGCAAGGATGCCGACAAGTTGCGGCAGTCTCAGTTGATCAACCAGTGGCACGTGGCCCAGTACGCTTATTTGTTAAACAGGCTGAAGGGGATGACAGAAGGCGAATCGAATGTGCTGGAGAATTCGATGGTTCTCTTTGCCTCGGCCCTGCATGATGGAGACCGTCACGCGCCTCACAATCTGCCGCTGATTCTTGGCGGTGGCGGTG
>JAPKYY010000525.1 GCA_026394095.1 Acidobacteriota bacterium
CGTCACAGGGGATGAATGCTACTTCGCTCGGATTGCCAGCCTCGTTGGTTTCCCAGTTTCAGCCGCAGACTCTGCCGGGATTCAGCATGCAAGGCTATGCGGGTATTGGGAATCCCCGCTTCCTGAATGTTCCTCGCGAGACGCATAACATACAGGTGAATGCGACCAAGGAACTTGGCAAGCACTCGCTGAAGTTTGGCTGGATGGGCGAATTTGCCCGACTCAATCAGACGGACTTTAATACACCTTCTTTTAGCTTTACGCGGGGTCTGACCTCTGGGCCTGTGGCGGCGGTGGCGGCTACGACGACGGGAGATGGACTGGCGAGTTTGCTGCTTGGAGTTGGTGCCAGTGGCTCGGCACCGATCGCAGCAGCGACGGCTATCAGTTCTCCTTACTATGGGCTTTATGTTCAGGACGCCTGGCGTGTGAATCGCCGGCTGACGGTGAACATGGGTATTCGATGGGAAGCGCAACTGGGCAGGACCGAGCGCTATGACCGTTTCAATAACTTCAATCCGAATATCGCCAGCCCGCTGGCGCAGGCCACCGGGTTGCCGCTTAAGGGCGGGCTGGTATTTGCGAACAAGGATAACCGGACGGCCTGGGATACGGCTTGGTTGAATTTCGCACCTCGTATTGGTGTGGCATATAAGCTGACCGACAAGCTGGTGCTGCGTGGCGGCTATGGGATCTTCTATCCACAGAGCGGCGGCGGCACCAATCAGGGCTTCTCTACAACCACTACCTGGGTGTCGACAGTTGGCGGCGACGGAATCAATCCGAACCCGAATGCGCTGCTGCGGAATCCGTTTCCGCAGGGCCTGAATCAGCCGATCGGAACGAGCCAGGGATTGAACACGCAAGTAGGTGACTCGGTGAATTTCTTCCCTCGACTGCATCCGCTTGGTTATGTTCAGAATTTTTCCTTCGACGTTCAGTATGAGATCAAGCGCGGCATGGTGCTGGAAGTTGGCTTTACCGGTTCGCAAGGCAGGAAGTTGCTCTACGGAACCGGGCAACAGGCCAATCAACTTGAGACGAAGAACCTCTCCCTTGGGGCGGCACTGGACGCTCCTGTGAACAACCCCTTCTTTGGGATTATTCCGACCGGTGTACTTGCGGGGCGAACGGTTCCTCAGAACCGCTTGTTGAGACCTTATCCGCAATTCACGGCCGTGAACCTTACCGGTGACACGCCGGGAGCGAGTTCGAGCTTTAACGCTCTAGTGGTTCGTTACAACTGGCAGATCGCTGGTGGGTTGAACCTGCTAACGACTTATCAATGGTCAAAGGCAATTGACAACGCGAGCGAATGGCAGGGCTGGGAAGTCGGCGACACGATGCGCGACTACTACAACCAGAAGGTGGACCGTTCGATCTCGGCACACGATTTGCCGCAGAGCTTTGTGAATGCGCTTGTGTATGAGATGCCGGTTGGCAAGGGGCGGAAGTATCTGTCGAATATGCACCCGGTCGCGAATGCGATTGTGGGTGGCTGGCAGGTATCGTCGATCATCCGTTTTGGCTCTGGCTTGCCGCTTGGATTTACGGCACCGAACACATTGGCCAATTATGGATTCCAGGTACAACGACCGAACGTGGCCGATTTGAAGACTGCGGCTGTTGAGAACCCGGATCCAAACCGTTGGTTCAACACGGCAGCGTTTACGCGGCCCGGCAACTATGAGCTGAGCACGATGACGCGTTGGGTGCCGAATATTCGATTTGGCCCGACCAACCACGCCGATGTTGCGATCCTGAAGAACTTCCGGTTTATGGAGAGGTTCAAGGTGCAGTTTCGGGCGGAGATGTTCAACATGACGAATACGCCGCAGTTTGCGCGAGCAAATACGGATATTTCGAGCCCTAACTTTGGCGTTGTGACGGGTACAACAAATGTTGGCCCGCGCAATATTCAGATGGGTTTAAGAATCCAGTACTAAGCCTTCGAGGCGGAGGCGGCGGGCTTGTTCCGCCGTCCCTCCTGGGAACTTGTCGTTGAGTTTGCCGTTAGCCCGGAGCACCTTCCACCAGGGGACTCCGGGCTTTCCTGTTTCCGATTCGCGCTCGACGTGAGCGCGGGCTACGATGTTTACGAAGATGGCGGTGGACATGGGGCAGGTGAGGGTTGCGCCGTGTTGGCGGGCTAGCTCGTTGCGTAGCTGGGTCAGGGTGATGACGTGGCCTTTGGGGATCTTGGCGATCTCGCCTTCGACCTCTTCCGGTGTGGAAACCAGCATTGGGCCGTCTTTATAGTCTTCGACGACCTTTGGTTTCTTGCCGCACTTCAGTTTTTCCCAGGCGGTCTTTTTCTTCATAACGTTTTCTCGACGGGGAACTGGATTTCGGTTACGTAGCTAGTGTCGTCCTGACGGACGGGGTTGCCGATGTGGAGGTAGATTTCGCGGCAGGGGCCGGAGGGGCGCCAGCCGGTTTCTTCCATCCAGCGGGTTAGACGGTTGTAGACTCCTTTGAATTGCTGGAAGCTGCCGTGGTGGACGTAGCTGGCTACTCTGACGGCTGGGAGTTGGTAGCAGCCCAATCGGCCAGTGACGGGGATTTCATGGTTGAAGAGGATGCCGGCTTCGGCTTCGATGTCGCTTGCCTTGTTTTCAGTGCTGTGCCAGATGGCGATTGGAGTGCCGCCGAAAGCCTGGGCACCGAGTTGGCTGTAGACCTCTGGATAGAGGCGGGCGATTTCAGGGTAGGACTGGATGATGTCGCGGACGCTGACTACCCAGGTGGGGGTGGATTCTTTGATGACCACTTCAAGTGGTGCGCCTTCGCGGGCAATTTCTTCAATCATGTGTTCTATCGCAGCCAGGCGGCTGCTCTCCTCTTCGATTTTGGTTTTTTGTTCGGCACGGCGAAGACGGAGCATTCCCTGGAGTTCCAATTCGTTGACGCCTTCGTCGATCAGAGTTGCGATCTGATCGAGGGAGAAGCCGAGTTCTTTGAGGACGAGGATGCGATTGAGGCGGGGGAGCTGTGAGGCTTTGTAGTGGCGGTAGCCGGAGTCGCGGTCGACGT
>JAPKYY010000980.1 GCA_026394095.1 Acidobacteriota bacterium
CTCGGGCTTCAACTGAGCCGGATCGGTCCAGGCGGTATTCTTGCCAGGCGCTGCGCCGGAATCCAGAAAACCTTCCTTGATTTCAAGAAACGCATCCATGCGCAGTTTGGTGAGATACTCTCGCATCTGAGGCTGAAAACGGGGCATGTACATCTTTTCCATGATTTCGTTCTCAACCTGCTCGAGCTCAGCCTGGCCAGCGGAATGGAAGTCTTCCACACGAAGAATCAGCCAGCCATTGGGCAGCTTGATCGGATCGGTAACAAAATTCTTCGTGCCCTTGAAAACAAGATCTTCAATCTGCTTGTTCAGCATGCCCTTCTTCATCCAACCGATATCGCCATCTTCATTGCGGGTTTGCGAATCGCTGAATTCACGCACCAGAACATTGAACTTCTCGTTCTTGCGCAATCGTGCCACTACGTCTTTGGCCTTTTTCTCAAGCCCAGCAACTTCAGCGGGACTTTTGCCTTCGCTCGAAAAAAGAATCTCGCGCAGGTAAATCTCTTCCTCACGCACGAACTCCGACTTGTGCTCGTTGTAATACTTGGCGACTTCTTCCTTCTTGATGTTGATCTTGCCGCCAACTTCCTGCCGCACTACGCGCTGCGTAATCATGTTGGTGCGCATTTCGTTCTTCCAGTCCTCAAAGGTCTGGCCGGTCTGCTCAACAATCATTTTGGCGAGGTCTTCCTGGTTTGCCATCTTCGTCTTCACCATAAGATCGGCAATGTATTTGCTGATTTCACCGTCGACGCTGATGCTCATCTCTTTGCCTTTGCTGGCCAAAAGAAGACTGTCGATTTTATCGCGAAGGATGTTTTTTTCAGCCGTAACGAGAGTCATGTCGATTTCCGACTGGCTCACTTTGCGGGCCTTCATCTCCTCGATAATCTGCCGGCGAGCCCGGGCGAGATCGGTAGTCGTGATGATGTCGCCGTTGACCTTGGCAACAATCTGTTCCACAACCACCACTTCTGCCGCAAAAACGGCACAGGCTAAAAACATTAAGAACGCAGGAATTCGCATGTAAGGTAACGCTTTCATTGTACTCACCCTTCGGAGTACATGCCACCTGCACGTGCGATGCCAAGTTTCGCCAAAGGTTCGCCATGCACTCCGACACTGGCCTTGGAATGCACAAGCAGGAGCTGAACAACTCCAATATATCGTTCGAGAAAGGCGCCTTCACAGTAGCCCAAATAGTAGTCCCACATGCGTTCAAACCGGGCATCAAAACCGAGTTCACGCACAGACTCGATGCGATCCTGGAAGCGCCGGCGCCACTCCCGCAACGTCCATGCATAGTGGATACCCATATCGCTCAGGTCCATCAACTGGTAGCTGCCGGTGCGCGCCAGGCTTTTTTGAATTTCCACCACGCTCGACAACTCCCCTCCCGGGAAGATGTACTTCTGGATCCAGTCCGGGCTCTTCTGATAACCCGGGAACTGCTTCTCGTTCATCGTGATTGTCTGCATCAGAACCGAAGCTCCTGGTTCAAGCAAGCGCTCCCAGGTGGCGAAGAACTCGTCGTAATGATTGAGGCCGACCGCCTCGAACATCTCAATCGATACACCTTTGGTGTAGCGGCCCTTCAGATGCCGGTAGTCTTCAAGCAGGACAGTGATGCGATCTTCAAGCCCGGCTTCTTTCACTCGTTGCACTGCCAGGCTAAATTGCTCCCGGCTAATCGTTGTTGTGGTGATCCTGCATCCGAAACGCTTGGCGGCATGCAGGGCAAAGCCGCCCCATCCAGTGCCTATCTCCAGTACGTGATCTTCAGGGCAAAGCCGCAAGACCCGGCAAATCCGCTCCAACTTGTTCCACTGCGCCTGTTCGAGGCTCTCGTTCTCGCGTTCCCAAAGGGCTGAGGAATACATCATGCTGCTATCGAGAAAGAGCCGGAAGAAATCATTCGACAAGTCGTAATGGGCCTGAATGTTCTTGCGGCTTCCCTCTACTGTGTTGCTCTTGCGCAGGTGGTCCAGACGAGCCAGCGTCCGGGCCACAAAACTGAATAATGGATTGGCGCCATCGATCACCCGCAGATTACGCACGGCAAGCCGCACCAGACTCGGCAGATCCGGACTCGACCAATGGCCATCCATATAAGACTCGCCCATGCCGATTTCACCACCAAAGACTGCCGCCCGGTAGAACTCAGGTGAATGTACTTCGATCATCGCCTCCAGCGCATCGGGAGAATCGTCTCCATAGGTACTGACACGACCGTTTTCGGCCAGCGTCAGCCGGCCCCCCTTCAATCCCAACAGGATTTTTTCAAAAAGCTTCCGTTCCATCACTCTCATCACTCTCTATAACTTGGATGGATGCGGCACAAAGGGCATCCGCTTGAAGAAAAGTTGCAGGGCCTGCCAATGGATCGCCGCAATCACCTTCACTGTCATGAAGGGATACGCAAAAATCGAGCGCTTCAGATTCTTTGCAGTCCAGGGCATCCAGTCCAAAGTCAGCGTGGCATCGAAAAACTTTTGCCCTTTACGAAAGCTGTCAATGTGAGCAACCAGATTGGCCGCCGGTGCCGTCAGACGGAAGCCGTATTCGTTGTCCATCGTATTGAAGGGCGAAACATGCAGCTCTTTGGTCACGCCATCAGCACGCAAACCAGGCAGCCAGTAGTTGTGGCTCTCACCGAAGGTGCTGTGAACTTCAGCCATCACAACTTTGGGTTCACCACCATCCTTTGAGTAAAAGTAATAAAGCGAAATGGGGTTGAAACAGTAGCCAGCATATCGCAGATGCGTCAGCAGATAGATGGGGCCATCCGGCAACATAACTCCGCTCGCTGCGGCATCCTGTTCCAGCCGCTTGCGAAGCGGCAAAGATGGATCACCGAAGTGATCCGACTCACGAAACGAAACCAGCGCAGCTTTCTCGTAGCCAGCCCACCGAGACACGGACATTAGCTCAGGAATGCGGTCCACATCCAGGTAGGCCATGAACATCGTGTACTCAAAGTTATGCTCCACCGGACTCAGCCGCCGATGCCTCACCCTGCCCGAATAAACTCCTGCGCCTAGAGAATCTCGCATTCCACTCCAAGCGCATTCGCTACTCGCAGCGCGCTCCGGTATCCGTCCTCGTGAAACCCATTGTGCCAATAAGCGCCACAGAAGTGCACACGTTTGACACCATTGATCTCCGCCCAGCGACCTTGAGCCCGAATCGCATCCAGCGTATACAGTGGGTGCTGGTAGCTCATGCGTCGCAAAATCTTGCCTGGATTCAAACGGTCTGTCGAGTTCAACGTCACCAGATACCGCTCCTGAGTGTCGAGGTTCTGCAGCCGGTTCATGTCATAAGTCAGCGTTGCCGGCGCACCCCGCTCGGCGGCGATCCGGTAGTTCCAACTGGCCCATGCGGCTTTCCGCTTGGGAAGGATACTGACATCGGTATGAAGTACAGCTTCATTGGTGGAAACACGGAACGACTCCAGCACTTCGCGCTCTATCGGAGTCGCATCACACAACATCGCAAGAGACTGCGGAGCATGACAAGCCAGCACTACTTGATCAAAGACCTGAGCTGGCTCCCCATCCCGTTTCACCTCAACACCAGCATCTACACGAGCCACACTCACAACGGCCTTACCGGAATGAACCCTGCCCTGAAGCGGCGCGATCAGCTTTTCGATATAAACACTCGATCCGCCCTTGAGCACCTTCCACTGAGGGTGTCCGTTCAGGGTCAGCAGTCCATGGTTTTCAAAAAATCGGATTAATGTTGCAGCCGGGAACTCCAGCACCTTACGAGGAGATGTCGACCAGATGGCGGCCACCGTCGGATAGAGATAATAATCGCGAAAAATTTGCGAATAGCCACGTTCTTCAATAAAGACGCCAAGCATCATGCTGTCGGCTTTGCCCTCTCGCAAGAGCCGGGAAGCCTCGCGATTGAACCTGACAATGTCCCTAAGCAATTGCCACTGGCGAGGAGCAAACACCCGGCGTCGTGAGGCAAAAAAACCACCCAGGCCACGGCTGGAATACTCGACGCCGTGCCGGTCGCCGGTGACA
>JAPKYY010000215.1 GCA_026394095.1 Acidobacteriota bacterium
GATATTGTGGTGGTTTGCCGGGGCGAATTGCTACTTCCAAGCGAGAAGCGCCCGGCCAACGATACAGTAACGATCTACTTCACCCAAGGGACGCCAGAACTGGTAAAGCGCCAGGACTTTAAGGTGGGCTTCGGGCCCTACACTGCCCTTGTCCGCGACCTTGACCAGGACGGCTTCCTGGATCTTGCCGTTGTGAACTTTCAAGCCAACGACGGTCGCGATCTATCGATCCTTTGGGGGCAGGCCAAAGAGCCCTTCCTGAGCGCGGCAGACTCGATCCAGATTCCAGGCCAACACGCCTATGACAAAAACCGTACACGTACCGGCGCGCCCGTCTATCCAACGCCTGGCCTCACATCCATCGCGGCAATCGATCAGGGTCTGGTGGCGGTTGCCTGGTCCAGCGATTTCTTTGTCGTGCTTCGGCCTCAGGGCAAGCGGCGTTTTGTCCCAAAGCTTTATCCGCTTCCTCCGGGCCCGCGCGATGTCGCGGTAGCCGACTTCAATCAAGATGGCCACGCCGATCTTGCCTTCACGATCTATTCTTCAAACCTGATCGAGGTCTGGTTGGGCGATGCGCGCGGCAGCTTCCGACGCGATCAGGTCTTTCACTCTCAGGGACATATCCCGTATCACCTGAAAGCGGCCGATCTTGACGGCGACGGCTTTCCCGATCTGGCAGTCGGCAATCGAGGACCCTCAGACAACGTATCTATCTTTCGAAATGAGAAGGGCCGCTTTCGGTTTATCGGCGCGCATCAACCCGGCACGCCAAAGAAGGGTGAGACCACCGCAGATGAAATCCGTGATGTTTTGCTGCACGATATGGACGGCGACGGCCACCTGGACCTGCTGGCGGCCTGTCACGTCTCACACAAGGTCGTGATCTGGCGCGGAACTGGACTTACCGGTTTCGGACAAGCCTTTGGGGCGCCGAAAACCATCAGCTTTCCAGGTCAGGGGCCACGGACATTGTTGCCGGTATCGGGCCGTATCGCTATTGGGCTTTTCGACAGTAACGAATTGATGTGGCTGCCGGAAAACTAGGGCGCTGCTAGCGCTGCTCGGCTACCGACTTATCAGCGAGATCGCTAATGAAGGGGATGCGGATCATCTCGCGCTGGCTGGTCTTAAAAAGCAGGAAGAGCCAGACGGCGGTGAGGCCGAGCTTGACGGCGCGGGTGATGATCCAGGCGCGGGTGATGATCTCGTACAGGATGCCTTCGATGACCCAGTCGTAGATGAGCCAGCCGACAAAGAGATAAAGACCCTGAAAGGCATGGAAGCGGGCGGTGTTGTTGGAGCGGAAACGGTCTACCGAGAGGATGTAGATCGAGGCGATCCAACCGAGAAAGGGGATGTAGCAGAGAACGGCGGCTGTGTTGTCGTCAATCGAGGAAAAGGGGTCGTTGGCAGCATTTTTGGTTTTCGGCCTGGGAGGAGGCACGGCGTCCGATTGGGGCGCGCCGCAGCGGCCACAGAATAGATCCCCGGACTGGACTTCGAAACCACATTTGCTACAGAAGGGCATAATCTACGTTTTCATCAGTGTATACGGCTTTGGTGAGTAGATAGTTCAGTCGCGTGAATGATAGCTTGGAACTATGCAACAGCTTCGTGGCTTGTTTCTCCTCATGATGCTCCTGGCGGGCAGTGCTTTCTCAAAAGACCTGAAGATTTACTTCATTGACGTCGAAGGCGGGCAGTGCACGCTGATCGTGACGCCGAAGGGCGAGAGCATGCTTGTCGATACCGGCTGGCCCGGGAATAACAGCCGTGACGCCGAGCGCATTGCTCTGGTAGCCAAGAAAGCCAAGATCAAGCAGATCGACTGGCTGCTGATTACGCATTATCACACCGACCATGTGGGCGGCATCACTACGCTGATGGACAAGATGAAGGTGGTAAACCTGATCAGCCATGGCACCAACACCGAAACGGGTAAGGGCGCGGCACAGTTGAGCAAGCAGTATGAAGAGGCCAAGGCAAAGACCAAGGAATTGATCGTAAAGCCGGGGGACCGCATTCCGCTGGCCGGGCTTGATATCGAAGTGATCACGGCTCGCGGCGATGTGATGGGCAAGGCGTCGTCACTGGCCCGTGGCGCTGGCGATAACGCGCTGTGTGGTGCGGCAACCAAGAAGGAAGATGATGCCACGGAAAATGGTCGGAGCATTGGCTTTCTGCTGAAATTTGGTGAGTTCCGCTTTCTCGATCTGGCCGACCTGACCTGGAATAAGGAAATGGAAGTGGCCTGCCCTTTGAACAAGGTTGGCAAGGTGGACCTATACCTGACGAATCATCACGGAGTTTGGGCGAGCAACAACCCGGCTCTGGTACATGCGCTGGAATCGAAGGCGATGATCATGAATAATGGCGACAAGAAGGGTGGAGATGCTCCTGCGATCGACAGCATGCGCGCCGCACCCGGCCTTAAGAACTTCTGGCAGTTGCATTATTCGATCAAGGCGGGCAAGGATCACAACGTAGAAGACCCCTATATTGCCAACCTGACTTCTCCGGGTGGCTTTCATTTTGAGGTGACGGCAAAGACGGACGGCCACTTCACGATTCTGAATCAGCGGAACAAGTTCACCAAGAGTTACTAGGGTGCTAAATACTGCGTCCGCGTATTTCGTCTTTCTCGCGGGCGTCTTCATCTGCTACTGGGCTGCTGCCCGCTGGCGCCTGCCCACACTTGCTGTAGTGCTGGGAGCCAACTACTTCTTCTACGCCCGGTGGGATCTGTTCTATCTGACGCTGATTCCGCTGGCGAGTCTGGTGGATTATTTGTGCGGGCTGGGCATGCAATCGAGCAAGCGTGTGTGGTGGCGCAGGACATTGCTTGGGCTGAGCCTCGCGACCAATCTCGGGATTCTGGTTGCTTTCAAGTACATGCCTGGCTGGGACAAGAACTGGAAGTGGGTTTTCCCGCTGGGCTTGAGCTTTTATTGTTTTCAGGCACTTAGCTATACGATCGACGTTTATCGCCGCGATGCAAAGGCGACTTCGAGTCTGCTTGCGCACTTTACAGCCGTGAGCTTTTTTCCGACAATTCTTGCCGGGCCGATCACCCGTGTTTCGAATCTGATTCCGCAACTGGAGAAGCCGAAGAAGCTGAGTGCTACCGATGGTGGACGGGCATTGTTTTTAATTGGCCTGGGAGCTATGAAAAAACTGCTGGTGGCCGATTACTTAGCAGAGAACCTGGTGAACCGGATTTTTGATTTCCCGAAACTCTATAGTGGCCTCGAAGTTCTAGCTGCTGTGTATGGTTACGCTTTGCAGCTCTACTTCGATTTTTCGGGATACAGCGATATCGCGATGGGGAGTGCTTTGCTTTTGGGGCTGAAAATTCCGCAGAACTTCAACATGCCTTATGCGGCAACTAATATTGCGGACTTCTGGCGGCGTTGGCACATCAGCCTGTCGAGCTGGCTGCGAGACTATGTTTACTTTTCGTTTCCTGGCTTGCGCGGCAAGGTGATGCCCTATGTTGCCTTGACCCTGACGATGGTGATTGGCGGATTCTGGCATGGGGCGACCTGGAATTTTGTGATCTGGGGGGCGCTGCACGGGCTTGGCCTGGCAGCCTGCCGTGCCTGGCAAAACTGGCGCGGAGCGTCGAAGTGGGATCATCCGGTAAGCAGGGCTCTGGCTTGTTTCTGGACGGTGCAGTTTGTTTGTCTGGGCTGGGTTTTCTTTCGGGCGGCCAGTCTTGAGAATGCGATTGAGATTCTGGGACAGATTGGGAGTTCGACCTGGTCTGCAGCAAATCTGAGCGGCACGATTCTGCTGATTGCTGCGATTGGCATTGCCGGCCATTATGCACCGAAGAAGTGGCTCGATACGTCTGAGTCTTTGTTTGCTCGTACGCCGTTCTTTGCGCAGGCGTTTTTTTTGTTGTTGCTGGCATTGAGCATCAAATATGTGGCGGCTACGGGTAGTGCGCCTTTTGTCTATACGCAGTTTTAAGAGGAGTTATGGAGTTTCCGAGAAAGACATTCTGGACGGTGCTGACCATGTTTTGCATGGTGGCCGGGCTTGAGTATTTGCCAGAACTCCAGAACTACCGTCTTCTCGATTGGGAATCTGTACAGCGGGTAGGGGATTTCACTCCCAGCCGCGCTATGCCTCTTGAGCCGGTGGCTGAAGCTGTTTTGAAGCCGGGCCGGGTTTATGAGAAGAAGGCAGTAAAGGGGCAGGTTGAGCCTCTGAGCGACCCGGCCAATAGCCTGGCTGCCTTTTATGAAGCGATCGAACGCGTGGAGAGTGGTGAGCCAGGGGCCAAGGTGAGACTGGCTCACTATGGCGACTCGCCAACAACAGCCGACCTGATCACGGCGGATGTGCGCGGGTTATTGCAGAAGCGGTTTGGGGATGCCGGGCATGGCTTCTATTTGATGGCCAAGCCTTGGGCCTGGTATGGACACCGAGGGGTGGATAGCGATTCCAGCGGCTGGGATATTGAGGCCTCGAATCTGGTGTCGAAGAAAGATGGCTACTACGGCTATGGCGGCGTGAGTTTTCGTGGCGGGCCTGGATCGCGGGCGCGATTCCGGTTGAAAGAGGCAGGGACGACGAGGGTGGAATTGGGGTTCAAGCAGGTTGCCGGTGGCGGCACTATTGTTCTCGAAGCATGTGGGGACCGGGTGGGCGACAAGTCTACAGATGGAGAAGAAGGTGATGGTTACGCCGAGTTTGCGGTGCCCGAGAGCTGCCGGGATTTGACGGTGCGGGTTGAGGGTGGGGCGGTGAGGCTCTACGGGATTGAGTTTCTGAAGGCTGCGCCGGGGGTGGTTTACGACAGTCTGGGCCTGAATGGGGCCTACATCAGCGTGCTCTCTAAGTTTTTAAAGGCAGATCACTGGCAGACGCAGTTGCAGCATTATGCACCGGATGTGGTGGTGATCAACTACGGCACCAATGAGAGTGTCTTTGCAGCCTTTGTGGACAAGGTGTTTGAGAAGGAATTGCGGGAGGCGATCCGGCGGATTCGGGTGGCGCTGCCTGGTAAGGGGATTCTGGTGATGAGCCCGATGGACCGCGGGGAGAGGAATTCTGCTGGGCAGATTGAGACCGTGCCGGCGTTGCAGCGGCTGGTTGAGATTGAGGCGAGGGTTGCGAAAGAAGAGGGGGTAGCGTTCTTTAATACCTTCGAGGCGATGGGCGGCAACGGAACCATGGCGAAATGGTACAGTTCTGAGCCAAGGCTGGTGGGGGCGGACTTTATTCATCCGATGCCGGGTGGGGCGAAAATTATCGGGAATCTGCTCTACAAGGCGATGCTGGACGGTTATAACCGCTACAAAACGGCAAAAAGGGCACCTGCGGTGGCGCAGAACCTTTAAGCATTGTAAAGACCGTAACTAAGTTGGGCCCGGGCGCGTTCTAATGAGTGAATGCCCCGCACAGTCTGTTCCAAAACCGCTCTGGCTGCCCTGGCGCTGAGTCTGGCAAGTGGACTCAGTGCATACCAAGACCCTCCTGTTGTATTCAAGAGCGATGTTTCGCTCGTACGCGTCGATGTTCAGGTGTTGAGCTCGACGGGCCAGATTATTGGCAAGTTGCAGCGGGAAGACTTTGAATTGCGGGAAGGGGGGCAGGTTCGCCAGATTGTTAATTTTGGGAACGAGAATTTGCCCCTGGACCTCATTTTGTTGCTCGATGTCAGCGGCAGTATGAGGCCACACGTGGAGAGGATTGCCAATGCCGCGCATGAGGCGTTGCGGGTTTTGGGCAATGAAGACCGGGTGGCGATTCTCGTGTTTGACCGCAGCACCCGCACGAGTATGCCGTTTAACCAGAACCATGACGAGATTGTGCGCGGTTTTGAGCGGTTGCTCGAACGGGAACACTTTAATGGTGGAACCGATATTACGCGTGCGATGTATGACGCGACGAAGTTTATGCAGCGGAATGCGCGGCCCGGGGCTCGGCGCGGGATTGTGATCCTGACTGATGACCGTACGGAATTTAATGCCGATGAGTTTGGTGTGGAGCGGGCGCTTGAGGATGCCAATACGGTGATGAGCGCTTTGATTGCACCGGATGCGATTGGCTCGATGGGGCAGCAGCGTTACCCGGGGACTTCGCGACGTGGCGGGGGTGTTGGTGGTGGTTATCCTGGCGGTAATGGTGGTGGGGGTTTGGGTGGACTGGGTGGAATCATTTTTGGCGGCGGTATCCCGGGAACGCGCAGGATGCCGGGTGGCGGTTATCCCGGTGGCGGCTACCCTGGCGGAGGCACTGGTGGCGGTAATGGACCGGTGGTGATTGGCGGCAATGGCCGCTTGAAATCAGCCGGAACCGAAGAGATCGCACGGGCTTCTGGCGGCGACAGCATGACGGTAGATAACGCCTCGGCGTTGACCGATACATTGGAGCGGATTCGCCAGAGCTATGCGCTCTACTTCAATGCACCCGAGGGTGTGAGGCAGGGTGAGAAGCGGAATGTGCAGATTGCGTTGACTGGTGCGGCTACGCGCCGGTATCAGAATGCGGAGTTGCGGTACCGGCCGACTTATGTGGTTTCTGAGGGCAGTACGACCAGTGGACCGAGTACGAGCAATGACGATACGCCGACTGTGACTCGCCGGAACCCGGGGACGAATGACGGTGTGTTTGACAAGACACCAGCCCGGACGGACGATTCAGTGCAAGATCCGATCAAGCCGAGGCGGCGGGTGGCTGTGGATGAGCCGGGTAGTAACTCGGGTGGATTCCGTCGGGTGGGGAGTGCGCCTGCGGCTAAGGAGCCTGAGGTGGAAGAGCCTGCTGTGCCAGCGAAGGCTGCTGAGGTGAAACCCGCGGCTGTGCCGGTGAAGGTGGAAGTAAAGCCGGAAGAGGCCAAGCCTGCCGAGGATGCCAAGCCGGGTGGGTTTCGACGGATCAAGCCGGGCGAGAAGCCGTAAGCTGATCGAGAGCCGTGAGAGGTTCTCCGGGTAGACGAAAGGCGACCCACTCGCGGGCGAATTGTTAGCAGCTGCTGCGGGGCGGTTGAGAGTAGTGAGCGTTCCAAGGCCTGCGTAGCTTCCAGCCTTTGGCAGAGCGGGTTTGGGGATTTTGCAACGTGGCTTTGGGTGTTATTCACGCGTCGGGCTATCAGATAGCCCAAGCCAACACAGTGGCAAGGTAATAATCATATTTATGCTGCTGCGTGGCTCTTTGTTTCACTTGTTACTGAGTCTGGTTGTGTGTGGCCAATCGACGAAGATCACCGTAGACCTGATTGACATCGCTCCGATGGAGCAGCGTTTGCGTGCTTTTCCGTTGAAGAATGACGAACGGCAGGGGCGGGCGCGTCTTTTGTTTGAGGACATAAAGTGCCCAAAGATTGTGGAGGTGCCGCTGGGGAAGAAAGATGTACCCGCGAATGTGGTTTGTATCTATCCTGGCGAGAATCAGAAAATGATCTGGGTGGGAGCGCACTTTGACAAAGTGAGCGCGGGTGAAGGAAAGATCGATAACGCGACGGGGGTGGTGTTGTTGTCGGCTCTGGCGAAATCATTGGCAAGTGTTCCTCGGCGGCATACCTTTGTTTTTTCGGCATTTGCCGATGAGGAGAAGGGGCTGCTGGGGTCTGCGGCGCTGGTGAAAAAGGGGATTGAGGGAGTGAAGGGGAAGGAGCTGATGGCCGGGATTTCGGGCATGGTGAATATCGATTCGGTGGGTGCGGGGGCGACGGCAGTTGCGCTGAGCAGTTCAGACAAGGAGTTTGCGGGAATTGCCTTTAAACTGGCGGAGCAATTGCAGCTTGGGCTTCGGAGTGTGAACGTGGATCAGGTGGGGCAATCGGATGGGGCAAGCTTTCAGAAGCAGGGCGTGCGGGTGGTTGAGTTTCATTCGCTGGATAACTCTAACTGGCAGATTCTGCATTCACCGAAGGATACGATGGAGGCTTTTCGGGGCAAGGAGTATCACGAGACTTATAAGTTGCTGGCGTTTTTTCTGGCGCAGCTGGATTTGTACCTGGACCGGTAGTGCTTTAGAGAGGTTGGGCCTGGTTATCGGCATGCAAGCAACAAATCTTCCGTAAACTGAAATCGGAGACACTTAACATGGACGCTTTGGTGGAAGAGCTTGACACAAAGCTACGTACCTGGAAGCCAGAAACAGCATCCCAGGTTCGAGAGCGCCTGGCTGAGGTGATTGAACTTGCGGACGACGATCTGCTCGATATGATGCGTTCGCGAGTTCGCGAGCAAGAAGTGCTCGACATCCTGGATGAACCCGCAGCCCGGTGAAGTGTAGCTTGCGGATCATGGCTTGGCGGCTAAGACGCGGCAGTAGTTGTGGTGTCTCGGTTTGATCCCGACGCCCCACGCGCTCTTATTTTGTGTGTGCCACTCACAACACAGAGCCGTATGAGTCGCTATGAAGTGTCGATTCCCAAACTTCCCTTCCTTGATAAAGAGTCTTTCGCAAACGTCCAGGGACTTGCCGCCACTCCGACTGTGCGCTTTGAACGAAAACTGGGCCGACTACCCATAACTGTAATGACGGAATTG
>JAPKYY010000788.1 GCA_026394095.1 Acidobacteriota bacterium
GCGGCTATCGCAACAATCCACCCGCTGGCTTTGCGATCCCCTCTGGCGCTGAATTCGTCCTCATCGACCCGGTTGAAGTGATTGCTGGAGACCAGACAATTCAGCCCCTCAAGGTAATTGCAACTCCGGGCTTTGTCGGCATGACGAGCGTCCAGATTCGCGTCGGGCCTCAATTCACCGTCGGCGCTTCCACGAATTTGAAAGTTCGCGTCAACGGGAAAGACTCGAATACGGTTCGCTTGTTCGTGCGCTAACTCGCGGCGCAGCCATTTGAGCTGCTTTGCGCTTCACCCGCACCCAGGCAATCCAGACACTGGACACACAAAGTGCAACTCCCCCGAGCATGGGAAGGATCACAGCCAGATCCCAGCTCGGGCGATTTGCATAGAGCCAGGGTAAATCCCACGAGTGCAGCCCGTGATAGAGCCAGCGGTTCCAGCGAGATTTCGTAACAAAACTCTCGACAAGCCTACCGCTCGCTGCATCTACATAATGCATGGATCGCTCCGCATCAGCAAATTCAAAGTAATAGGCCGGCAAGGGTAGCGATCCGTCGCGCGAAACATAGTAGTTTTCGTAAGCGCGCACAACGCGTGCCTCAACCAGCGGAACCCCGGGCATCGCCTCAGCCATGCGGGCTTTGGCCCATTCCAGGCTCACACTTGTCGAAATATCTCCCCCGGGTTCCACACGCAGCAGCTTCTTCGCGCCGGAGTGCAGCAGGTAAACACCCCGCCCCCCGGCTACGGCGAGTTCCAACTCTTTAATTCCAAGTCCACCCGCCCGGGCAAGTACAGCAGCGGGCTCCTCGGCGGCAAAAAGCCGTCCACTCCAGTCCGAACCCTGAATGGCCCGAGCCACCCGCGATTCCGGGCCGAACTCCGGGCTCCACTGCATCGGGTTCATGCTGAACATACCGCTCAAAATCCAGGTAAAGGTCATCAAACCAAAGACCAGGCCAAGAATCGTATGCCAGCGCTTCCAGCCCGCATAGGGAATGCTCGACGGTCCCGATGGGAAGCGAAAGCGCTTGCTCGGCGAATATAACCAAATGCCCACAACGATTCCGAGCAGAGTCATGATGGTGCCCACCTGGGACAACACAATCACCAGTGCTCGCCAGGTAGCCGTCTCTTTGCGGAGCGGCGTAAAGTACAGCCAATGCGGAATCGCCCCGAAATATGCACCAATCCGGTCGGCTCGCGTGGTGTGCTGCATCACTTCACCGGTCACCTGAGATACATAGACCTCCTGGCCGTCAGCCCAGCTAAAGCGTAAAAAAGGCCTCAATGGGCGCACAGCCTTGTTCAGCGTCCACTGGTCTTCTTCCATCCTTGGCCCATCAAAATGGGCTTCGCCTTCGGGCATTCCAGTCCACGCGCTTGCTACCCGCCGCGCTGCCTCGACACTCAATCCGCTAAACACCTCGGCTCGATCCGCATAGACAACTCTTTGCAAACGGCCGGTATGAAAGCGGTAGACCGGCCGCGCATCAAGCATCGTCAAGCTCACCCGGTCCAGCTTATCTACCCCCGCGAGCCGCGCAGCCTCATCGAGCCCTACAGACACTCGTTCTCCAGCAATCACTTGATTCTTCACAAGCCGCTGCTCCGCGCTCACGCCAGGGTAAGTCCAATACATCATTACCAGCCCTGAGACAAACCACATGGCAAAGAGCAAACTAAACACCACGCCCAACCAGCGATGAAAAAGGATCAAATACTTCCTGAAGGCAATCCCGCTTCGATTCATACAATCCAGCTTCGCAGTAAATCGGATCATCCGAAACCCCGGGTTTATCCGCTCACCTTTGCCTTTTAGCCGCTCACAAGATTGGCCTTCATTTTTTTAAGGAGGTCTTTCATGCACGAAGATTGTCTGGCTTCGCATCTCAACATTTCGTTTGGCTGCATTCCTTTTGGGGCTCCGCCCAGGCGATTCGCAACGACGGCCACCCGCACCAGAACACACCCAGTGGCAACGGCGATTTCAGAATCCTTTCGCAACATGCTAAACTCTAAGAGTTATGCAAGCTGGAATCCACCCCAACTATCACGAAATTAAAGTCACCTGTGCTTGTGGGGCATCTTGGTCGACTCGCTCCACGGTGAAGGGCGATACTCTACGTCTCGAAATCTGTTCGAGCTGCCACCCCTTCTTTACCGGTCGCCAAAAGCTGATCGACACCGAAGGCCGCGTCTCCCTCTTCCAGAGGAAGGCTGCCAAGTCCAAAGCGCTTCAGGAACAAAATGCCGCCCGCAAGGCTGGCAAAGCCGAAACCGCTCAATAAGCATTTTCTTCAAACCAGAAAAGAGCCCGCCGATTGGCGGGCTTTTTCTATTGCAGCCAGATGCGGATATGATGTGGAGCGATGAAACGACTCTTCCCTGCTCTGTGCCTGCTCTGCCTCACCACTGCCGGACAAGATCTAAGAACTTCAAACTTGCCGCCACTTCCCAGGATTGAAGTGCGCCGGGCGAGTGTGCGGCCAACCATAGACGGGAAGCTGACCGAAGCAGACTGGAAGCGCGCCGATGCCGTTACATTCCAATTCCCCTGGACGGAACAAACGGGAGCAAAGCAGAAGACGACTGCCCGGCTGCTCTGGGACGACGAGTTTCTCTACATTTCCTACGAGTGCGAAGACGCCGACATTACCGCCCACTACACCAAGCGCGATGATCCCACCTACAAGGACGATGCCGTCGAGGCCTTTATCAACCCTCGGCCTTCCCAAACCGACGCTTACTTTGGATTTGAGATGAATGTCCGCGCTGTGATGTTTGACTACATCTATTTTCAAGCCAAATACCTGGTGAAGAGGATGAACCTCGAAGGCTTCCAGCTTGCCACGCACAGCAATGGGACGATGAACGCGAGCGGAGACAAGGATCAGGGTTGGAACCTTGAGGTGGCAATTCCCTTCAGCGAGTTTGAGCCGCTAAACAGCACGACCCCGAAAGCAGGCGACAACTGGACGATCAACTTGAACCGCTGGGACGGTGTGGAACCAGATCGCCGCCTGAGCCTGTGGAGCGACTCTGCCATGGTGCAGCCGAACCCGCATAATATCCGCAGGTTCGGGACAATGGTCTTCGTACGCTAGGCTCTCTATTCAACCCAGACAGTGACGTTGCTTGTCGTGGCTGCAGCACCGATCTGAACACTGATCGAGTTTTGACCAGGCACCGTGTTGAGTGGCAGCTTGACGTTGATCTGAACCACGCCTTCCACCAGGCCGGGAGCATTGCCAGAGTAGAGCACTGTGGCCGGAGCACCATTGATAGTAACGAGAGTCTGCTGATTCAGACTCGAAGTGCCGCCGGCAACTCGCCCGGCCTGCCCGGCAGGAGTCATCGCACCTGCACCGGTGGCGTAGAGAACGATCACAGATTCCCGTGCCGCCCGATTGCTCTGCGTATTCACCGATCCGTTTTGATTGAGAAGAGCCCCGGGCCCCTGCCCACTACCATCAACGGTGAAGAGTCCTGGCTTGGAAGCAAGAACCGGCATGAGGTAAGGAGTGGACTGGAAGCCGAGGTACTCGACGACGATCCGTGTTGAGGGACGGCCCTCAAGATTAAACGGAGCGATCGCACTGACCTGGCCGGTGAGCGTGTAGATGAGCGGCGCGGCGACCCCATCAAAGAGAACGCGGGTGCCACCCAACTGAGTGGGTACTTCGTTGTTGACCAGGCTGAAGCTGGTGAGTGTTTGCGGGCCGAGCGGGCTTCCGAATAGAACAATCAGTTCCCCTGGGACAATGCCGTTTGCTCCATAGCTGGCTGCGCTGGTAATCGCATTCAAAACAGGCGAACCCGGAGCTCCAACGGAAATTCCAAAGTAGGAAGTCGCCGTAGATCCTGCCGAATCGCTTACCCGGACAACAAAGAATCCAGTGCCCTGAATCGTTGGAGTGCCGGAGATTTGCCCACTCAATGGATTGAGATTCAAGCCATTCGGAACAGTACCTGAGCTAATCGCCCAAGTGTAGGGCGGGCGCCCACCCGATGCAGCCAGAGTCTGTGAATATGCAGTTCCTGTTGCGCCACCGGGGAGCGACGGCGTCACAATGGATAACCCAGCGGCGGGGACAACGGGAACCGTAATCGAAGCATTCGACCCAAAGCCACTCGCATCACGGATCAGAATTCCGAACGTGAAGTCCCCTGAGGCTGAAGGTGTACCTGAGATTGTGCCGTCAGCGGCGAGACTCAAGCCAACCGGCAGGTCGCCAAGTGCGTTTGCATTGACAGTATAGGTATAAGGCGGGCGGCCGGCAATCGGAGGAGGAGCCTGCGCGCTATATGGCGAGCCTACTCGCCCCTGGGCCAAACGCGTCGAACCAGCCACCGTGATGGCTAGAGATGAGTCAGCGGTGGCACCATTGGCGTCTGATACCCGAACAGTAAAGCGGTAAGAACCCGGTGCCAGCAGCAACCCATTCAGAACACCGTTGGCATCGAGGCGCAGCCCGTTTGGAATCGGGCCGAGTGGGATGGACCAGTTGTAGGGTTGCCGTCCGCCACTGGCCGAAAGGCTGAAGTTGTAAGGGAAGTAAAGCAGACCGGGAGGAGGTGCCAGTGCGCTAATGGCAAGCGGTGTCGCACCGCTGGCGATTTCGATCGTAAAGGTGGCATCCGTGCTCTGGTTGGCACTATCGTTGACACGAACGGTGAAAGTGAATGTTCCGGGAGTGTTCGCATTGCCCGAAAGGATACCCGATGGACTGAAGGTCAAGCTGGGCGGCAGATTGCCTGAAATCTGCGAGAAGGTATAGGGAGGCGTGCCGCCGCTGGCGGAAATGCTCTGGCTATAGGCTTGCCCTGCCGTGCCAGCAGGCAGCGTGGTGGTGGTGATTACTGGCGCAGCAGCCGCGATCACTATAGTGTAGGTCGCCTGCGTGACGAGGTTTTGACTGTCTGTGGCTCGCACGGAGAAGGT
>JAPKYY010000962.1 GCA_026394095.1 Acidobacteriota bacterium
GTATGGCGACTACCAGTTGTTCGGGCCGGAGGAGGCCGCGCGCGGCAATCTGATCGCACCCAACGCGGCCTATTGGAATGTCGCCAACAGAGTCTCTCATTTTCTCGACCTGCATGGTCCCAGCATGGCGCGTCGAGTTCCCGTTCGAGGTCATATATGAGAAGCCCCTGGGGCAATTGCCACAAGGGTCCACAGCACCAAATGGAATCGTATTCGGCAGAAATTGCTGCACGCTGCGAGTACCCTTGATACCGAGATAAGTCCCCACTAACTGCAACGCAAATGGTAAATCCCGTTGTACCGAGACTTGCCAGTTCTGCGCATAGCCAGTGCGAAATCGAGGATCGATTCCAAAGGTCGTATCCAGTTGATTGGGCACGCCACGAAAGCCATTAGCCAGCGTCAAGGGATTGAGCTTGCTGTTCTGCACCCGCAGGCTGGTAGAAAGTGGTGCTTGTTGCGCCATCTGTGTTGCGATCGCCTGATACTGCGGGCTGTCATAGTAAATTCCGTAACCGCCACGCACCACCATAGTGGAGGTCGCAATCGGTCGCCAGGCAAAACCTATGCGTGGCGCGATGTTGTTGCGATCTGCCCGAATCAGCGCTCCCGCACTACGCTCAACGATCGCGAGCACCGAAGCAAAATTCTGCTGCACCGCCAGATTCACCATCCGTCCATACTTCTCCGAGATCGGCGAACTGTATTCATAACGCACACCGAGCGTTAGTGAGAACCGCGAACGGAATCGCCAGTCATCCGAAATATAGCCATCCCAGGACCTCCCACGAAAATACTTGTCCGCATTGCCGAAAGCAATCGAGGCTGTATCTGGCACACCATAAAGAAATCCGGCAAAGTCAGAGCCCGCCGCAGCGCCCGTAAACGTGAAACTGCCACGGGGGTCCTGTTGCGAAAGCTGATTCCATTGCTGCCGGCGAAAGCTCCCGCCATAGGTAAAGCTATGAAAGCCCCTGCTCGAGAACATCTCAAGGGAAACCCCATGCGTCTGATTCCGGGGAGCAGAATATTGGCTCTCCCCAAGAGGAGTAATGCCGTTGGCGAAGTTCAACGACGGCGGCCCCCAGTTGATTGCCTCCTGATTGTTACCCTGGATTCCGGCCTCACCGGAGACATTGGTTCGAGAAGAAAAGAATGGCGTCGCCTTTGAGGAGTCCCTGCTGAACTGGTAACCCAGATTGACAAAGAAGCGCGAACTGAAATTATGCCGCCAGTTCACCTTCGTTGCTGTGCTCAATTGCGACCCGGTTGCCAGAAACCCAAACAGATTCGGGCTGTCCGATCGGGTACTCAAATACTGCAAGGTGCCCGAGAGATTGTCCCGGCGCCCCACCTGCTTCACTACACGGGCATCGAGAATATCCTGATGCACATTACTCGCCAGCGGCACCTGAAAGTTGAATCGCGCCAGTCCATTGAAATTCGGCAGTGGATAGAACTTCAGCAACGCCTGCGCTTGCGCACTGATCTTGCTTGGCGGCACTCGGTTGTCCGCCACCGGTGTCCCGGTAGCAGGGTCCACTACGAGCACCGGTCGTCCTTGCGGTGTAAGCGTCTGAGAGAAGTCCCCAGCCCGTTCGGCCTGTGTTGGAACCAGCACCGATTGGGTTGTGACGTTTCGGTTGCGAGTCCATTGGTAGCTCACCGTGAACTGCGGCCCATTGCGCAACAAACCAGGAATGCGAATGGGTCCGCCAAAGGTAAAGAGCCCGGTAAACCGGCTATAGGGAGGCCTTGGGGTGTCTTGCCCAGTAAGTGAGTAAGGCCGCGCGTCGGTCGTTGAGTTGTTCAGACGAAAGCCAAAATTGCCGTTGTAGGGCCACTTGCCCGGTGCACGGTTATTCCCAAACGCGGGCATCTGGCTAAACGGCGAACTAGCCGCATTATTGACACTCCCATTTACCAGCAAACCATCCGCTGCCTTACGAGCCACCTCTGAGGAAACTTCCGCCGCCGCTACCGGTGCATTGGCCCCCCGTAGTTCAGCCGTCTGAAATCCAGAGCTGGTATTCACCGCCGCCGGCATCGCAACCTTGGTCTTCTTCTTCGATTCCACCTTCGGAGAATCCACCGCACGCACAGCTACAGTCCCGGTCATCTGGGTAATCTTGGCCATCGGCAGAATGGACAGCTTCCAAATCGCTGCCTCCCCAGGCACCCGTACCTCACCGCCAGATTCCACAAAGCCACTCATCTCAACGCGCACCGTCCAGGTACCTTCGTTCAGATTTGGAAAAACATACTCTCCCTGCGCATCCGTAATCGTCGAGAGAGAGTTGCTCCCCTTCTGCACGCTAACCTTAGCCCCGGGGATCGAAAGATTGCCGAGCTTCACCAGACCACGATGCTCTGCCGCATCCAGATAGATGCACAGGAGTAAAAAGACAGTCAAACGGCAACGCATTCTAAGGATCGACAAGCAATTCCTAGCATCGCAGAATCGACCATCCTGTGTGGTTTCAAGGACGGTCCCTCTCAATCCGAGTCTGGTAAATCCGAGCTCAAAAACAAAGAGAGCCCTGATCCTAAGATCAGGGCTCTCTTCTGGTATGAACCGGCGATTTATCTTATCTAGCTGCAGCCGCTGGTCGATCCGCAATTCTCGCACTTATAGCAAGATCCATTGCGAGTCATCATGCCGCCACACTCGGCGCAAGAAGGCGCATCGGCCGCTACCGGTGAGAACAGATCCTGTTGCGGATCCTTCTCTGTCGGCGACAGCTTTGTCGTCTCGCCTGCTTCTCCCAATGCGTACTCAGGGCCCAGGAACTTCGCGCCCATCCAGCGGAAGATATAGTCCATGATCGACTTCGCATAAGGAATCTGCGGATTGCCTGTCCAGCCCGACGGTTCAAACCGGACATGGCTGAACTTGTCGACATAGAACTTGAGCGGCACACCGTACTGCAAGCCGTAGCTGATCGCTGTAGCGAAGTTGTCCATCAGGCCCGAAATGGTCGAACCTTCCTTCGCCATCGTGATGAAGATTTCACCCGGGGTGCCGTCTTCAAACAGACCCACCGTGATGTAGCCTTCATGACCGGCAATGGAGAACTTGTGCGTCTTGGCTTCGCGCTCTTCCGGCAGCTTGCGACGCTTCGGTTGATACACGATCTTCTCGACGATCTTCACTTCCTGCTTCGAGTCGGCAAGGCTGCCGGTAGACTTCTTCTCGCCCTTGGACGAACCACTCGACAAAGGCTGAGCCTTCTTCGAATTGTCGCGATAGATGGCTACGGCCTTGATACCCAGCTTCCAGCTCTGCAGGTAAGCATCGGCAATGTCTTCGACAGTCGATTCTTCCGGCATATTCACCGTCTTCGAGATCGCACCAGAAATAAACGGCTGCGCAGCAGCCATCATCTTGACGTGACCCATATGGTGAATGAAACGTTTGCCATTCATCGGACGGAAGCTGCAATCAAACACAGCCAAATGGTCTTCCTTGAAGCCGGGCGCCCCTTCGATCGTGCCGGTTGAGTCGATATGCGTAACAATCTTCTCAACTTGCTCCGGCGTATAGCCCAGCTTGATCAGCGCCTGAGGCACTGTCTGATTGACTATCTTGATCACACCGCCACCGACGAGCTTCTTGTACTTCACCAGGCTCAGGTCGGGCTCGATACCCGTGGTATCGCAATCCATCATGAAACCGATCGTGCCTGTAGGTGCAATTACGGTCGTCTGGGCATTGCGGTAACCGCTGCCACGGCCGACTTCATAAGCATTGTTCCAGCAATCCCAGGCCGCACCGATCAGGTCAGGCTGCACATTGGCAGTGCTGATCTTGGCCACGCTGTCGCGGTGCATGCGGATGACATCGAGGAACGGCTCTTCGTTCATCTCATAACCAGGGCAAGGGCCAACTGCTTCTGCCACACGAGCGCTCGTCAGATAAGCCTGTCCACACATCACAGCAGTGATCGCACCAGCCATATCGCGGCCGGAATCGCTGTCATAAGGCATGCTCATGGCCATCAACAGGGTACCGAGATTGGCATAACCGAGGCCCAGCGGTCGAAAGTCATGCGAATTCTTGCCAATGCGTTCGGTTGGGTAGCTGGCGTTATCCACCAGGATTTCCTGAGCAACAATGCAGGTATCCACTGCATGACGGAAGGCTTCCACCTGGAACTTCCCATCCGGACCCAAAAACTTCATCAGGTTCAGCGAGGCCAGATTACAGGCCGAATCGTCAAGGAACATGTATTCGCTGCAAGGGTTGGATGCATTGATACGACTCGTGTTCTTCGAGGTGTGCCAGCGGTTGATCGTTGTATCAAACTGCATGCCAGGGTCGCCGCACTGCCAGGTGGCTTCAGCGATCTGACGCAGAAGGTCCTTGGCCATATAGCGCTTTACCGGTGCACCAGTCACGCGGCTCTTGGTCCAATACTCACCATTGCGCTCGGACGCTTCCATAAAGTCATCATCGGCGCGCACTGAGTTATTGGCGTTCTGGAAGAAGATGCTCGAATAAGCGTCTCCGTCCATCGAAGAGTCATAGCCAGCCGCAATCAGGGTATGCGCCTTCTTTTCTTCCTTGGCCTTGCACCATACAAAGCTTTCGATATCAGGGTGATCCGTATTCAGGATGACCATCTTCGCCGCACGGCGAGTCTTGCCAC
>JAPKYY010000907.1 GCA_026394095.1 Acidobacteriota bacterium
GACGTTTACGATCAACACGTCGCCCTTTGTGGGACGTGAAGGTCATCTTGTCACTTCGCGTAATTTGAAGGATCGCCTTGAGAAGGAACTGCTGACCAACGTGGCGCTGCGTGTCGATGACACGGGTACTCCGGACAGCATGAAGGTAATGGGCCGCGGCGAATTGCAGCTGGCCATTCTGATCGAAACGATGCGTCGCGAAGGCTATGAACTTCAGGTGTCGAAGCCTGAAATCGTGACCAAGGAAATCGACGGCGTACTCAAAGAGCCGCAGGAAATTCTGTTGATCGATTGCTCGGAAGCCTTTATTGGTGTCGTGATCGAGAAGATGGGCTACCGCAAGGGCAAGATGATGAAGATGGTGAACCATGGTTCTGGCCGAGTGCGGCTTGAATTCCAGGTGCCATCGCGCGGCCTGATTGGTATCCGTAACGAAATGCTGACCGAGACCCGTGGCACGGCGATCATGAATTCGCTGTTTAACGGCTACATGGACTGGCAGGGTGCGATCCCGATGCGTCCGACGGGCGTCATGATTTCTGACCGTGCTGGCGTTACCACTGCGTTTGCGATCAATGGATTGCAAGAGCGCGGGGAAATCTTTGTGACTCCGGCGACGGAAGTTTATGAAGGCATGATCGTGGGTGAGAACTCGCGTGACTCAGATCTTACGGTGAACATTGTTCGCGAAAAGAAGCTGACGAATATGCGTAGCTCCTCTGCTGACGATGCGATTCGTCTGGTTCCGCCTCGTGTGATGACGCTTGAGCTGGCGATTGAATTCATCGAGATCGACGAGTTTGTCGAAATCACGCCGAAGACGATTCGCTTGCGTAAGAAAATACTTAAGGCCAATCAGCGTTGATCGAAACCCTCAAAGAAGCCCTGCGGGGTAGCCATCAGGACTTCACAGAGGGTAGCTTAAAGCGGGCAATTGCTTTGCTTGCGATTCCGATGGTGTTGGAGCTTTCGATGGAAAGCTTGTTCGCCATTGTGAACGTGTTTTGGGTGGCCGGGCTAGGCCCGGCCGCCGTCGCAACTGTTGGATTGACAGAGGCGATGGAGACGATTGTGTTTGCGGTGGCGATGGGGCTATGCGCGGGGGCTACGGCTTTTGTGGCGCGTCGCATTGGGGAAAAGGATACAGAAGGGGCGAGTGCTGCTGCTGGCCAGGCGGTGTTGATCGGGATTGCGGCCAGTGTGTTGATTGGGGTGCCAGCGTCGATTTACGCGCGTCCTTTGCTGGGCTTTATGACTCCCGATGCGGCGATTGTTGAGGGTGGCTTTGGCTACACAACGATCATGTTTGGGGGAACGTATTCCATCCTGCTGATCTTTCTGATCAATGCAATTTTTCGGGGTGCCGGGGATGCAGCGATTGCGATGCGGGTGTTGTGGATTGCCAATGCGGTGAATCTTGTGCTTGACCCCTGTTTGATTTTTGGCTGGGGCCCGTTTCCTGAGATGGGCGTGGCGGGGAGTGCTGTGGCTACGACGTGTGGACGCACGGTGGGTGTTGCCTATCAGTTCTATCGATTGTTCAAGCCTGGGGAGCGCGTGACCCTGCGGATGTGGCATCTGCGGCCCAACTGGCATTTGATGGCCGAGATGTTGAAGGTGAGTTTGCCTGGCATGTTTCAATATCTGATCGGCACGGCGAGCTGGTTGATGCTGGCGCGGATTGTGGCGCAGTTTGGAAGCGTGGCGACGGCTGGTTATACGATCGCGATCCGGATTATCATCGTTACGATTTTGCCGAGTTGGGGGCTGGGTGGTGCGGCGGCGACGCTGATGGGGCAGAACCTTGGGGCTGGCAAGCCTGAGCGGAGCGAGCGGGCAGCGTGGTTGTGCGGCTTCTACAATATGATCTTTTTGGGGCTGGTGAGCTTGGTGTTTATCTTCTTCTCTGAGTTCTTGATTCGGATCTTTACTCAAGAGGAAGCAGTGGTGGCCGTTGGTAAGGATGCGTTGCGGTTAATCTCTTATGGCTATTTGCTCTATGCCTATGGGCTGGTGCTGGTGCAGGCGTTTAACGGCGCTGGAGATACGATTACGCCGACGGTGATCAATGTGTTTTGCTACTGGGTGTTCCAGTTGCCGCTAGCGAATTATCTGGCTGGACAGATGGGGCCGAATGGGGTGTTTACTGCAGTGACGCTGACCGAGAGTCTGATTGCGATTTGTGGGATTTTGGCGTTTCGGAGCGGGCGGTGGAAGAAGGCGCGGGTTTAACTACCAGTTGCGGAGGGTTGTAGCGATCAGATCTTCCACCTTGGCTGAGACTTCGGGGTCGAATTCCATTTTGAGGTGGGGATTGATGATGAGACGGTGGGCCAGAGGCCACTCACTGGTGTCGACGAGTTTGGTTCTTGGGTATCGGTAGCGCCAATTGCCGAGGATGCGGGTTCGCTTGGGGTCTTCTGGTTTGATTTTAGATTGGCCGCGGATGGGGCCGAAATCGCGCTGGTATAGGTTGGCGGCTTCTTTTACGTTGGCCGGGATTTTGCCGTCGCGGAGGCCAACGCTGTCGATTTGAACGTTGAGTCGGACGGGGATCTGCTGCTTCTTGAGCCAGCGGCAGAGGTTGATGGTGGCGGCGCCGCCGAGAGATTGGCCGTAGAGGATGAGGCGTGCTTGTGTTCGTTCTTGCTTGTCCAGAGAGCCGTCGTGGTTGGTGTCTAAATGCTCAGTGATGTGTTTTTTGGCGAGGTCGAGGTGGTGGTTACCGAAGGTTTCAAAGGTGGTGTCGGGGAAGCGTTGGACTTCGAGGTGAGTGGCGTTGCGGCGGGTGATGGTCCAGGGTGCATCTGCTGGTTCCCAGCCGCCAGCGATGCCTACGACGAGGGTTTGTGCGGGGGCGGACAGTGCAAACAGAAAAAGGAGCCCGCGCAGGAGGGTGAGCGCGGGCTCATGGGGTAAACAAGGAGTTAGAAACAGACCTGATCTCATAGCCCTTACGGGATGTCAGGATTTACTTTTCAACCGTCAGTTGGTTGGTGACGCTGAAGACACCAGCCACTTGGTTGGCGAAGAGCCCGGCCATGTTTTTGTCCATCTCGTTCATGACTACGCCGCTGAGAGTGACGTCGCCATTCTTGACGATGATGCGTACCGGTGGGATGGCCCCCAGGGTATAGCGGCCAAGAGAGGCCTGGCTGAAGATGGTGCGGTAGACGGCGATGCGGAGGCGGTCGTCATTAGGCGACAGAGGGAGCACCTCAATGTTGTTGACGACTTCTTCGACGCCGGGGATGCGCTTGACTACGTTAGCCGCGGAGCTGGCGAGAACGGGTCGCGTAACTTGCCCGTAGAGGGTTACTTTGCGGCCGCTGAGTGAGTAACTCATCTGGTCGAATACGCCGTAGAAGGGGAGCGTGACGAGCTCATGACGGATCTTGTTAGCCAGCCGCTGCTCGTCCGTTTGCGTGGTCGGTAGACTTGCGCTAAAGAGAGGAGTGGTGGCCAGGACGGTTGCAAAATGGTGTTTTTCATGTTCTTGGCCTTTCGTACTACCTGCTCGATTGGATGCAGGCATCTATTAGAACGTTTCGAAAATCGAAATGGATGTGTCCGGTGGATTTGCGTGAGGTGGTCGGGGTTGGTTGCAGGTCGAGAGAAGGATTTTGATTTTGTGGAGGGCTTGCAGCGCCATGCCATGGGGCGAGTAGATATTTTCCGGGAACAGTTAGCTTTGCCCCAATTGGAGACGGCAGCTGAAGCGCCCGCGACCGTAAGGATTGTGCGAATTCTCCAGAACCAACAGAGCAGCTATGGCCGTTAAAGTCATAAGTGTTAGTACACCTTGTGGCAGCGCGATTCTTGCGTCTCATACAGGAGCGCGCAAGAATATGAACATGGAATCCGTAATCGTCCGCGATCTCGAAGTGATGCATGGTGAGCCTGTTTTCCGCGGAACGAGGGTGCTCGTTCAAACCCTGTTTGAGTATTTGGAAAGCGGCGAGACGCTTGAGACTTTTCTCGAGGGGTTCCCAACAGTTTCTCGAGAGAATGCGATTGCTGCGCTGGAAGAGGCTCGTAAGCTTCTAGTTTCGGCTGCCTGATGCGACTGCTGCTCGACGAATGCCTGGATGAGAAGTTACGACACTTCTTTCCTGGCTTTGACTGTCACACCGCCCGGTATGCCGGGTTCTCTGGACTCAAGAATGGGAAACTTCTTGGAGCTGCCGAGGCGGCTGGATTCAATGTT
>JAPKYY010001041.1 GCA_026394095.1 Acidobacteriota bacterium
AGCCTCGATTTCGGCCCTGGTGGAGCCCCACTGAGCCTGACCAACAAAGCCACCATCCAAATTGATAATCAAACGCTCACAGCGCCGCCGCCGCAGTCGGACAGATCGTGGCAAATCCATCTAAGAAAGACCGGCGGGCGCTGGGCAGTCGCCGCCAGCGCAATACAGCCCGGTTTGCACAAGACGCACACACTGCAAGGGCCAATCGATCACGCGTTCATGGATCGTTTTCTGATCGTCAAACCGAGCGGAACTCCAAGCCACGCCGATACTGCCAAATGGGTGGAAGCGGAACAGACAAGAGCCATACGGGAATGGCGCAAGCAGTTTCGTGGTGAAGCTCAGGTGACCGATGATTTTAATGTGACCGAGGCTCAGATTGCGTCGAGCAATCTGATTCTTTGGGGAGACCCTGGCTCAAACAAGATCCTGGCGCGGATTGCGGCTCAGTTGCCAATTCAGTGGACTCCTGAGGGGATTCGGGTTGGAACCCAAAGCTACCCGAAATCTCACGCCGCAATTTTGATTTACCCCAATCCGCTCAATCCGTCCAAGTACGTTGTGATCAATAGCGGCTTTACGTTTCGGGAATACGATTTTCTGAACAATGCCCGCCAGACACCCAAATTGCCGGACTGGGCCGTTATCGATACCACCGTGCCACCCGGGCCTCGATATCCCGGAAAGATCGCAGCAGCAGGCTTCTTTAACGAAGACTGGCAGCTAGGCACTAACAAGTAAAGTCTGGCTCGCCTGAGGCCCGCGCAATCCGAGCGGCAATGAGCGGCCAACAAGAACAATGTCGAGTGCTGCGCCATTGCGCATCCGGCATGCAGCGGTGATGTAAAGGGGCATCGATTTTCCGTCGGCCATCTTGAAAAGAAGGACAGCATGCGGTGACATGCCTCTCAGGAGAGCTTCCGGGAGTTTGCGCATTTTTTCGTGTGACTCACCAATGATCACATCTTCGATACAGATGACCGACTTTGCGAGATCCGGCAGAGCGAGATAGCGCCTGGCATTTTCGTTGGCACTCAACAGGCGACCGGCCAGATTCATCGTTAGATAAAATTCCGACCCCTGTATCAATAGCGCCTCGAGGGAGCTCTCCGTGTTTTCGAGATCCTCCTGGAGCCTACGCTGGTCGTCCAGCCTTTCTTTGACTTTGGACATGGTGAAGAGCAATAGCAGGGCCATTATGAATAGCGTGGCCATCACATGCATTGCCAAAAGCAGATTCGAATTGAATCGGAACATGGCTTCCAATTGCAGCCGGGCGTAACCGATGAGAATTGGCACGAGAAGGGCTGAGAGAAGCAAACGGGCGCTGGTTTTGGTGCCGAGCACACTGGTCAAGGCTGCGGGCATCAAGCCGCTGCGAGACTCCATCAGGCAGAGAGAAAGAGTAATCGACAGCATCAGCAATGCCGAAGACGGGTCTGCCGTCAATTCATAGCTGATGTAACGATGTACGGAATAGAGATTGGCGAGCACAAGCCAGGTGCTGATGATGAGCGAGACAACCAGCAAAATCCGCCGTGCAAAGAGAAATCGGCCATAGGCGAGCAGGATGAGGGCTGCGGCGAGGATGGACTGGCCACCCGCCAGAAGAATTGGAGCAGAATCGAGAAGGCTCAAGAGAGCGGCAAG
>JAPKYY010000086.1 GCA_026394095.1 Acidobacteriota bacterium
ATAGGCCTTGAAGGTGGTTCCAAAATCGTGCAGTTCAATGCCTGATGCTTTAGCCATCAGCCAATTCGCGATTCGCGATGGAATCTTGCGTGTGATGGCGTTGTCGATCCGATTCTTGCGCCAGCCGCTGGCGATGTCCCAACCCTGCTCAACTTTTTCGAGCAATGCCGGGATGTCCTCGGGGTCGTGCTGCAGGTCTCCATCCATCGATATGATGATTTCACCCTGAGCTTCATCAAAGCCTGCCTGAAGAGCGGGAGTCTGGCCGAAGTTGCGCCGGAGACGAATTACCTTGAGACGACCGTCTGTTTCGACCAGGTTTGCCAATAGATCAAAACTGCGATCCATAGAGGCGTCATCGACGAAGATGATTTCGTAAGGCCGCTGCAAGCGTTCGAGTACTGTGGTGAGGCGGTCGTAGAGCGGAAGTATAGACGGCTCTTCGTTGTGAATCGGAATGACGATCGAGATCATGAGATGATGTGAAGCTCTATACCAGTCTAACCGAGGGGGAGATGTGAAACATATTCCAAAACGCGTTTGGGGGATCGGGTTGCTGGTGGTCATTTATTGGACTATCGCTTATCTGATCCCCAGACCCGCTTCGATCGAGGCGGCCGGGTGGCGCCTGTTCGCACTCTTTAGCGCTACTGTGGCAGGGTTGATCTTCCAGCCGATCAGTGGCGGGGCGCTGGTTTTGATCGCTGTTGTCTGCTCGAGCCTGGTGGGCGGGCTTTCTATCAAGCAGGCGCTGGACGGTTATTCCGACCCTACAAACTGGCTGGTTCTGGCTGCATTTTTGATTTCCAGATCCCTTCTCAATACGGGGCTTGCGCGCCGGATTGCCCTTTTTTTCGTCAGGCTCTTTGGGAAGACCTCACTGGGAGTCAGCTATGCGCTTTGTTGCAGCGATATGGTTTTGGCGACGATCATCCCGAGCAATGGAGCCCGGAGCGGCGGTGTGATTCTTCCCATTGTGCGTGGTGTTGCGGAGCTCTATGGCTCGAAACCCGGTATGACTGCTCCGCTGATTGGCGCTTTTCTTATGACGAGCGTCTATCAGGGAATCTGTATCAGTTCGGCTATGTTTCTCACTGGCCAGGCCTCAAACCCGCTTGCTGCACAGATGGCTACCAAAATCAGCGGCATTGAGTTCGACTGGTTTGCCTGGTTTCGGGCTGGTTTGGTTCCGGGGCTGGTGAGTATTCTTGCCGTGCCCTGGCTGATTAGCAAAATTTACAAGCCCGAGGTGATTCGAACACCTGAAGCTGCCGAGTTTGCGCGCAAAGAGTTGCTACTGATGGGGCGCCTCTCACAATCGGAGTGGATTCTGTGCGCGGTCTTCTTCGGAGTTTGCGCCGGTTGGTCGACAACTTCGATCCACAAGCTGGACGTAGCTGTGCCTGGATTGATCGGTGTTGTTGCGCTGCTTTTGACGGGCGTTCTGAGCTGGGAAGAAGTGCGCAAAGAAGAAGGTGCCTGGGACATGTTTATCTGGTACGGCGGCTTGATCAACCTCGCCAAAGCCTTGAACGCAACCGGTGTTCCGACAGCCTTTGCCAAAGCCGTTGGTGCTTCCCTGATTGGTTTCGACTGGTATCCGCTGCTGGTAATTTCGTTGCTGGTTTACTTCTTTGCGCACTATGCATTCGCCAGCATCACCGCGCATATGCTGGCAATGTTTCCAGCCTTTGTGGCGGTGATCGTGGCGCAGGGGGCTCCCGCAGGGCTCGCCGCCTTTAGCTTCGCGGTATTCACGACTCTATCTGCCGGGCTCACCAACTACGGAACTACCCCTGCACCGATGTTCTTCGCGCAGGGGTATGTAGAGATGAAGGATTGGTGGCGAGTAGGATTTGTCTGTGCCATCGCAAATCTGTTGATCTGGATGACCTTCGGCTTCGCCTGGTGGAAATGGCTTGGGATCTGGTAGGCCGGTTATTTGGGGAGAGCGTCGAGCGGGATTACAGCGTGTTTGACGCGCTTTCGCTGCCAGGTCCAGGTGGCGTGAATCTTGCCATCTGCTGCCTGAATGATTGCAGGGTAGGAGTACTCACCGGGCTCTGATTCGAGCACAATCGGGTCG
>JAPKYY010000263.1 GCA_026394095.1 Acidobacteriota bacterium
CGAGCCGGGCAGCGAGACCTGGGGCAATTTCATCGAGTACGGCGGCGGTGCCACCTGGCTCTCCGGCACCTACGAACCCGAAACCAACACCCTCTACTGGACCACCGGCAACCCATGGCCCGACTTCTATGGCGGAGACCGCAAAGGCGACAACCTCTACTCCTGCTCGCTGCTGGCCCTCGACGCCAACACCGGCAAGATGAAATGGTATTTCCAGTTCACTCCCGGCGACTGGCACGATTGGGATGCCCAATCCTGGCCCGTACTTGCCGACGTCCAATATGAAGGCAAAGCCCGGAAAGTGATCTTCCACGCCAACCGCAACGGCTTCTTATACCTGCTGGACCGCGAAACCGGAAAATACCTCCGGTCTTCAAAGCTGCTCGACAATCTCGACTGGGCCTCCGGCATCGACCCGAAGGGCCGCCCGATCCCCGTGCCGGGCAAGGACCCCACACCCGAAGGCAACCGTGTCTGCCCTGGCGTCCGCGGCGCTACCAACTGGATGAGCCAGAGCTGGAACCCGGCCACCGGCCTCCTCTCGGTAATTGTTCTCGAACAGTGCGACATTTTTACCAGCTCATCTAAAACACCGGAACCAGGTAAAGGCTTCTCGGGCGGTGGCGCAGGGCCTCGACCCAACGATGCAGGTAAGTTTTACATGCGCGCCTTCAACCCCCTTACTGGCGAACGCAAATGGCAATACCCGATGACTGGCAAGGCAGAAATGTGGGCTGGCCTTACGGGAACTGTCACCGGTGTACTTTTTGCCGGTGATGACGACGGCCACCTCATCGCGATCGATGCCAAAACAGGCAAACACCTCTGGCACTACCAGACCGGCGACAGCATTACAGCCTCACCCATTACCTTCGCAATCGATGGCAAGCAATACGTCAGCATTGCTAACGCCACATCGATTCTCACCTTCGGATTATTTGAGCCTGTCAAGAGCATCCCGGTGCCCCCAATGCAAATTCGTTGATAAAAAGGCTAATCTTCCGCCACTACCTTACCGATATCAGTACAAACACTGAGATTCAACTAAGGGAAAACGGCGATGAAGATCGAGGACATCAACCTTACATACGTAGTACATTCGTTAGCAGCAATTCTGCTGCTGGGCACCATTGCCTTGTTTGGCTACGAGCTTTCAAAACCGGATATTTCGGCCACCGAGTCGTCCAATCTGGTTTGGAAGATGTCGCCGCTCTCTCCTCAAATCTCCGCACAAGAGCAGATCCACCACCTACCCGCTCTTGAAGAGCGCTACAAGCGCAAAGTCCTGGCCTATGCCGTCCGTTACAAAACCTGGAAGCCCACTCCTGCACCGGTTTCACCCGGTAAGAACTTCGCTGTAACGCGTCCAACCAGCAAAACTTATATGGCAATGAACCAGGCGATGCTAGAGGAAGTATCAGGGAATCAATAACTTAGCATTTGGCGCTCTACTTGCACTCTTTGTAGGCAACAGGAGCATCAAACCAAATGCAAACAAACGAAATCAGACTTGGAATTTTGTCAGCCGTACTCGGCGGCGTACTTGTAGCCGGCCTCGGCGCTCTTGCCTACAACAAAAATTCTGCCAACGCCCAGGAACGCGCCTTTACCAACCAGCCCGAAACACAGACCATCGTCGTCGCCGCCCCGGAAGTAAGCGTACCTGGCTACCAGGGTGCACTCTATAACGCCCAGGGCCACGTAGTAGCTGTCTCGGTAGACAAGAAAACATCAGCATTCCAGCCTGCGACCCAAACCACCACCTCAAAACAGGTCGCAGCCAGGCAGGGCCGCTCCACCGGTAAGTCCGTTGCTATCGTAGCCGGTAGCGCTGGAGCTGGAGCGGCTATTGGAGCCCTCGCCGGAGGAGGCAAAGGCGCAGGAATCGGCGCAGCCACCGGCGGCGCAGCAGGCTTTATCTACGACCGGATGACCGCCAAAAAGCAATAAGCCCGCCATCGAAAAGCGCGTCCACCTATGCCCCGCCCATCGTAGTTTGGGCGGGGCATACCGCTATATCTAGTAGCTTGACCCCTACTCACTTATGCCTCATATTTGTAAGGTCCGCGACGACCAAAACAAAAAAGGGGCCTTATGGTTAAAACAAAAAAGATCAAAATTGATTTACTTCTTTCGTCCCCATCGTTTACCTCAACGGACGTCTCGACAATCACCGGTGTAAGCCTTCGCCAGCTCCAATGGTGGGATGAAAAGAAAGTCGTTTCTCCGCGCCAGGAAGGCCACCGCCGCCTTTACCTGACAGAAGAGGTTCTCGAGATCTCGGTCATCGCCGAACTCCGACGCAAAGGCTTCTCCCTCCAGAAAATCCGCCGCGTCCTGCGCTTCCTGCAGAAGAACATCGGCAAGCGTCTGGCCGAGGTGATCGATGTCCGCTCTGACCTCCATCTGGTCACCGACGGCAAGAACATTTACCTCGAAGACAACTCGAATTCGATTATTGACATCTTGAAAAACGCGCGCCAGCCGATGTTTCTTGTATGTGTCAGCGATCAGGTCCGCCGCATCCAGGCTACGCTGCCGCCGATGCGCAAACCCGTGGGCCGCGAATCCGCTTCAGCCCAGGCAGTCCGCAAAGCCCGCTAAAAATCATAGAAGCGAAGTACCCGGTACCCGCGTCTACTCATCATTGACATATACTGAAGTCAAAATCGGAGGCCTGTAATTATATGGCGCGTAGCCGTGCATCATGGTTGGTAATCCCTTTGCTTGTCGCACTCTGCTCATTCGTGGGCGGCGTTTTTGGTCCTGAACTGGACGAAGTCAACGCAGCGACCACAGAAGACGACATCAAAGCTGGCCTCAGGGTCTTCTCGAAGGTGTATGAAGTAGTCGAAGACAACTTCGCCGAAAAAATATCTGCCGACCGCACGATCTATCAGGGCGCTATTCCCGGCATGCTGCGCACGCTGGACCCCCACTCCAATTTCTACGACCCCAAGATGTACGCCCAGATGCGCGAAGATCAGCGTGGCCGTTACTTCGGCGTCGGCATGACCATCTCGGCCAAGGACGGACGTATCATCGTCCTCGCTCCCTTCCCGGCCTCGCCCGCTTACAAGGCTGGCATCCGTCCCGGCGACATCATTGCCGAAGTCAACGACAAAAAGACGGACAACATGACCACTGCCGACGTAGCAGACCTTCTCCGTGGCCCCCGTGGTACCCAGGCTCAGATTAAGCTGCAGCGCGCCGGTGTCGACAAGCCACTGGTGCTGAACGTTACGCGCGACGAGATCCCACGCAAGAGCGTCAAAGACGCCTTCTGGGTGAAGCCCGGCATCATGTACCTCGATGTTGAGAGCTTCAACGAAAACACCAGCGCCGAAGTTAATGAAAACTTCAAGCGCCTGGGCGAGAAGAACGTCAAGGGCCTGATTCTTGACCTCCGCGCCAACCCGGGCGGCCTCCTGAACGAAGGCGTCGCCGTAGCCGGCCGCTTCCTCCAGAAGGGCCAGCTTGTCGTCTCTCACCGTGGCCGCGCCAACCCCGAGCGCGCCTACACCGAGCGCCGCTGCACCGGCCCCTACGACTATCCGATCGTGGTTGTCGTCAACAAGTACTCGGCCTCTGCTGCTGAGATCGTCTCTGGCGCACTTCAGGATCACGACCGCGCCTGGGTGATCGGCGAAGACACCTTCGGCAAGGGTCTTGTGCAAACCGTCTATCCGCTGAGCGAGAATAGCGGCCTTGCCCTCACCACCGCGAAATACTACACCCCGAGTGGCCGCCTGATTCAGCGCGACTATTCCAACATCAGCTTCTTCGATTACTACTACCGCAAAGATACCGAGCTCAAGAACCCGAAGGACGTCAAGATGACCGACTCCGGCCGCGCCGTCTACGGTGGCAACGGAATCGCCCCCGACGAGAAATTTGTTCCTACTCCTTACAACAAGTTCCAGATCGAACTCTTGCGCCGCGCTGCTTTCTTCAGCTTCACGCCGATCTACTTCGGCAACAAGGAAGCCAAGCTGCCCAAGGGCTGGTCACCCGATGCCAAGGTCCTCGACGAGTTCAAGGCATATCTCAAGAAGGCAAATGCCGTCTTCACCGAAGAAGATTTCAAGGCGAACCAGGAATGGGTGAAGACCACCCTACAGACCGAGTTCTACAAGACCGCCTTTGACATCGACGAAGCCGCCCGTTATGAGGTGGAAGTCGATCCCGAGATCATCAAAGCCATCGAAGCCCTGCCCAAAGCCCGCGAGTTGGGTGACAAGGCCAAGAAGATGATCGTCCAGCGCATGGCGGAACCGGGCAAATAAGCCTTATCCTGTTAGTTTGACGAAACAACCTCAAATCACCGTGCTCGATGCGGGCGGTCAGTATTGTCACTTGATTGCCCGCCGAGTGCGAGAACTCGGCGTCTACGCCGAAGTGATGCCCAGCGAAACCCCGGCAGACAAGCTGGAAGACCGTCGCGGCATCATCATCTCCGGCGGCCCTGCCAGTGTTTACGAACCCGGCAGCCCTACCGTCGATCCTGAAATCTTCTCACTCGGTGTGCCAGTCCTCGGCATCTGCTACGGCCTGCAACTGATGGCGCACCTGATCCCGGGCGGCAAAGTCACCAAGGGCACCAAGGGCGAATACGGCCTGGCGAATCTCAAGGTCACCGAGCACGACAAACTCTTCGGCAATTTCCAGGCTGTGTCTGAAGTCTGGATGAGCCATCGTGACCGCGTCGGTGAAGTCCCCGAGGACTTCATCGTCACTGCCACAACCGAAACCTGCCCGATCGCGGCTATGGCCAATGACTGGCGCAAGCTCTACGGCATCCAGTTCCACCCTGAGGTTGTTCACACTCAGGGCGGCAAAATTATTCTGGGCAATTTCTTATTCGCAATCGCCGGCTGCGAGCAGGATTGGGAACCCACCCGGCAACTGGAAGAGCTGGAAGACGAAATCCGCCGCACAGCCCGTGGCCGCAACGTCTTCTTCTTCGCCTCGGGCGGAGTGGATTCAACGGTAGCCTTCTCGTTGTGTCTGAAAGCCCTGGGCAAAGATAGAGTCCACGCGGCCTATGTGGATACAGGCCTGATGCGCGAGGGTGAGACCGAATTCGTAAGAGAAGTCTTCACGAAAATGGCCGGGGATTCTTTCGAAGTTGTCGACGCGAAGCACGAATTCCTGTCGAAGCTGGCTGGTGTGGTTGAACCTGAAGCCAAACGAAAAATCATCGGCGAAGAATTTGTAGCGACGCAAGAGAGGGTGCTGGAGACCGGCCCCTTCCTGAACGGCAAATGGATCCTCGGGCAAGGCACAATTTATCCGGACACAATCGAGAGTGGAGGCACGGCCAAGGCTGAGGTGATCAAAACCCACCACAACCGCGTAGCCGGCATCCAGACTCTCATTGAAGAAGGCCGGCTGATCGAGCCCTTGGCTCAGTTCTACAAGGACGAAGTCCGCCAGGTAGGCCGCGCGATCGGGTTACCCGACGATCTGCTGGACCGCCACCCCTTCCCGGGCCCAGGCCTTGCGATCCGCTGCCTGTCTACTGCGAAGGCTGAAGAGTCGCGTAAAGTAGATTCCGGCTACGTGCTGCCCGTTCTCAGTGTTGGAGTTCAGGGCGACTCAAGAACCTACCGCTCGACTCTGGCTCTCGAAAA
>JAPKYY010000379.1 GCA_026394095.1 Acidobacteriota bacterium
GCCAAGATACGGGAGGTGCCCGGGGCAGCCGATTCGGCGATTTAGCAAGAGGCAGACCAGGCACAATTGCGAATCAAGATTGACCGCCAGGCTGTGGCGCGCTACGGCATCAACGTTCGCGATGTTCAGGATGTGATCGAGCTGGCGATCGGCGGCCGCGCGGCCGGGACTATGTTTGAGGGCGAGCGGCGTTTTGACATTACCGTGCGGTATGTAGCTGAGGCAAGAACAAGCATTACCGCGATTGGCGACGTGATGATTCCGACACGTGAAGGCGGCCGGGTGCCGTTATCGCAGGTGGCAGAGATCAAAGTCGTGAATGGGGCGAGCATCATTGCCCGCCGGGAGAATCAACGGCAGATCACGGTAAGAACCAATATTCGAGGCCGTGACCAGGGAAGTTTTGTGACTGAGGCGCAAAAGCGGATCGATGGTGCGATTCAGCTGCCAAAGGGCTATGAGGTGAGCTGGGGTGGCCAGTTTGAAAACCTGCAGCGGGCAAAGAAGCGGTTGACCTTCATTCTGCCGATCACGATTGCGATTATCTTCGTGCTGCTCTTCTTCATGTTTGGATCGCCAAAGTATGCGGGGCTGGTGATGTTGAACGTACCGTTTTCGCTGGTGGGAGGAATTCTGTTTCTCTACATACGGCATATCAATCTGAGTGTGTCGGCGGCGGTTGGATTCATCAGTCTCTTTGGCGTTGCGGTGATGAGTGGCGTGCTGGTGATTGCCGAGATCAACCGGTTGCGAAGGTCTGAGCCGGAGTTGCCTGTGAGGGATGCAATTATCCGCGGAGCCCTGGGGCAATTGAGGCCTGTTTTGTTGATGGTGGTAGTGGCCTTGCTGGGCATGGTGCCTGCGGCAAGGGCTAGCGGGATTGGATCAGATGTACAACGGCCTCTGGCAACGGTTGTTGTGGGTGGATTGCTATCTACTCTGTTTTTGACGCTGCTGGCGTTGCCCAATATGTACGCGCTGGCGGTGGGATCGAAACCAAAGCCTGAGGAGGCCATGAAATGAAGAAGCTACAGCTTACGATCTATCTGAATGAGACAGATATGAGCGGAGACCTGGCACTACACGAGGTTGTGGTGCGGAAACTGCTCTCACTTGAGATGGCCGGGGCCACAGTGATGCAGGGAGTGATGGGCTACGGGAGGCACGGAAAAGTGCATCGCAAGCGGCTCTTTGGTGTCTCCGACGACCGGCCCATGCTGATCATCGCCATTGACGATGAGGACAAAGTTAGGAAGATTCTGACTGAGATAAAGGCAATGGTGCCGGAGGGATTGATCACGGTGCACGAGGTAGAAGTTGCCTAGATCGAGGAATTGCTATGAAGCGAAGGATCAAACACATATTATTCGGGTTTGGGAGCGGTGTAGGCGTACAGAGCTTTCTCGCTCCACATCATGCAATGAACATTTGGATCGCCATCGCGCTGAGCTTGACTGGTGCATCGATCGGCGAGTTGGTGGCGGAGTTGTTTTTGAGTGGAGACGGTTTGCAGCAGGCAGGGCTTTTTCTGGCTTCGATCGGTGCAGTTGCGATGCTGCTGGTCTATGGGGTTGCAACTTATTGAAAGGGAAGTCCAGTGATGCATATTAGATTCGTCAAGGTTGTGCTGGGTGGGCTTTTGCTAACGGCGGGCTTGCAGGCAAAGGTTGAATTTGAGGCGATTCACACTGGGCAGCAGGCGGGTGAGAGTTCCGGTTTATCCCGGGCCTGCACGCTTGGTTTGCGACCACTCAGGAGCTTCTTTAGAGAAAACGGCGTGCGGTTCGACCCCAGAGTTGTGCATTCCCATCGAGGTCGCTATTGCCATATTTATTACGCTCCGACAAGGGCTGGCTTTGAAGCAGCTGAGGTGGGGCCGTCATGGGTTGCGGGATCGGTGAACGGTGGGCAAATGCTGCTTGTACCCAAACAGGATGCAGAGATGATTGCTGAGGACGATCTACCGGCCGGGGTGCCGTTTATGCTGTCGAAACTTCAGTGGCATAGCTCGGGGTTTGAACTGTTTCAAGGCGGACAGAGAGAACAAAGCAGGGTGCTTATTTACGGGGAGTCGGTACGCGAGCTTCTGGGCGGAGCGATTCGGGATCAGGAATACGAGTATCTGCTGAAAGTGGAGTTTGGAGTAGATGTAGTGAAGAAGAAATCGAAGGCCCGCTAGCTCAGGATTCCGTGATGCGCTGTGCGGCTGCGAGGTCTTCGGGGCGGCCGACGTCGAGCCAGTCGCCGTCGAGGCCGAAGAGTTTCAAGTGCTCGCCCTTGTCTAACATCTGAGTGATGGCAGAGGTAGCTTCGTATTCGCCGCGTTCGCTTAATGGGACGCGCTCGAGTTCGTCGAAGACGACTGGCGCGAAGACGTAGATACCAGCGCTGTTCCAGTTCGTTGTAGAGGTACCTTTGACGGGCTTTTCGATGATGCGGGTGACGCGGCGGTTTTCGTCTACGTAGATCGCTGCGCCCTGGAATGGATCTTCGACGTGGCGGGCGGCAAGGACGCCTGCTGTGCCCGGAAAGGCGTCGCGCATGCCGGTGTAATGTTCAGGCTCGGCGAGGATGTCGCCAAAGGTGAGCAGGAAGGCTTCGTCGCCTACCCAGTATTTGGCTAGCAAGGCCGCTTTGGCTGTACCGTTGACGACTTCTTGACGACGAAAGGTGACGGGGATGCCGTGGGTACTGGCTGCGGCTTCGATCTGGTCAGCCAGATAACCCGTGACGAGGAGGACTTCTTCGACGCCTGCGGCGGAGATGCGGTCCAGGATGTGGAGGAGCATGGGGCGGCCGTTTAGAGGGATGAGGGGCTTGGGGAGCTCGCGGGTGATTTCGCCCATGCGGGTGCCTCGGCCGGCGGCGAGGATGACGGCCTTTTTCATTTGGGGTGCTCAAAAGCTGGCAGGGGTAATTTAATGAATAGCTGCATCATCGCTATCTCCAGTTTAGTGATTCAAGCTTCAGGAGAGTTCGCCAGGCCTTACAATTTCGAGGCCGGGGAAACCGTGGGGCTCAAAGTGTTTCAGGTTCCAGGTGACGAGTTGCTTCATGCCAGCTAGATGGGCGGTGAAGGCAATCGAGCGGTCATAGGTCTGTCCGCCACCAAGGTTGCGTTCGGCTAGACCTTCGAGAATATTCCAGATACTTTCCGGTGCGGGAAGAACTGGAAAATCGCCGAAGTTCTCGTGCATCATATGATGCACGATTGCGTGGGGTTTGCGAAAGGGGTCTGGCATGCGGGTCATGAGAGAGTACGTTTCGAGCAGAGTGTGGGGAATCAGGTAAAGCATCTGACCCCTATCGAGGCGCTGCTCAAGGTCTGCAAGGGTGGCCAGGTGGAGGGGATTCCAGCTTTGCAAAGTGCAAATTAGGTAGTTGGAGTCGACAGAGAACTTCAACGAACACGGCCCTCGCGGAGATCATTAAGGAAGTCGTCTACTGCTGTAGGTTCCACAGGCGGAGTTCCCGGTGGAGCGACCGCAACCAGGAATCTGCCGCGCTTCTCGACCGTGATAGTAGCAACGGGCTCGATTTCCAAGCGGCCGTTGCGGATTTGGATGTCGATTTCGGTGCCTGGGACAAGACCAGCTTGATCGCGGAGAGATTTGGGAATGACAATTCTTCCGGCATTATCAATGGTAGTTGTCATGGCATTAGATTACCATTTGGGTTCCTCGAAGTTGATGGTGGATTCGGCGTCGAATTTGCGGTAGTTGGTG
>JAPKYY010000076.1 GCA_026394095.1 Acidobacteriota bacterium
GGACAGTCATCGCGATCACGCGATGGCGCATTGGGATCATGATTTATCGATCTGCTTTCTTGAAACCAGCTGGAATCGCAAACTCGCTCGCCGGAATTGTGGCCGTTGAGAAGGCGCTCGACTCGGAGGTAATTTCCATCAAATACTTGCTGTTCCCTGCCCCACCCATCGTTGCCATCGCCTTTTCGGCCATCTCAGCCTGTTTGCCACCAGCCTTCTTCATGGCCTCCATTTGAGCTCGCATCGCCTGCATCTGGGCCTGCATCTGTTTTGATTTTTCATCGTCACCAGATTTCATACGAGTGATCTGAAGCACTGGAATGCCGTTCACTTTGGCCATCTGCTTTTGAAGATCGGCCATCATGCGAGTGCTTCGGGCATCGCCGCTTGTAGGGAAGAGTCCCTTTTCGGCCATTTTGAGTCCGATTGCTTTTAGCTCTGCTGCGCCAGGCACATCGGTCGAGACCCACATCTCGTTTTCCATGTTCATAGCCATCGGTTGGCCGGTCATGGTCATCGACATAATGACCTGGCGGCAATTGAACCCGCCGATGCGCTTCTGTTGGCCTGTATCTTTTACATCCGCCTTGACCTCCATTCCAGACTTTGTAAGGGCTGCGCCTGCTTGCGTGATTGGTGTGACGCTGTAGGTCTTGGCGGTGACGTTGATCATGGTGACAGTTTGGGCATCCAGATCGGAAATGATGATGTTCGAGCCCGTGTCGACTCTCATCTTGTTGCCCTTGATCTTGTGCTTCGTGATAGCCCCCGCTGCCGGGCCGCTGCCTTTAATGGTGGTGGTGTAGCTGAAGTCGGCGCGGCTGGAAACCGCCAGAACCAGGAAGATGATTGGAATACGCATAAGTATCTAGACACCGATTGTATGCCTGCACGCTTCCTTTAGTGGGTGCTGATATCGAGAACAGCAACTCGATTCAACGGGGAAGCACCAGCCGCGACGAAACGATGGCTCATGGGAAGCGTGGATTATTGAACTATTTTCTTAAAACCAGGCGGAATTGAGAATTCGCTTTCCGGAATGGTAGCCGTTGAGAAGGCACTGGAATCAGAGTTGATCTCGGCAATGTACCTTGCAGTAGTTGAGCGGCGCATCCGCTTGAATTGACTTAGAATTTCCTCGGCCTCCTTGCTTCCAGTCTTCTCCATCGTCTGCATCGCCGCGTAGACCCGCTTCAATTCTTCATCGTCAGCTGACTTCATTCGAGTGATCTGAAGTACTGGCATGCCGCTCACTTTGGCAATCTGCTTCTGCAAGTCTGATAGCATTGCGATGCTTCGCGCATCTGCGCTTGCTGGGAGAAGGCCCTTTTCGGCCATCTTGAGGCCGATCGCTTTCCACTCATTGGCACCCGGAACGTCAGTTGAAACCCAGATCTCGTGCTCGACGTAAATGGGCTTGCCTGGCCCCGTCTTGATCATCGACACGATGAGCTGGCTGCAGTTCAGATCTCGAATCTTCTTGTGCTCGCCAGTATCGAACACGTCAGCCTCTGCATTCATTTCAACCTTCGACAAGGCTGCAGCCGACTCTTTGCCTGGCGAAACCCGGTAGGTTCTTGCAGCTAGATTGATGGTTGTTATTGTCTGGGTATCCAGATCTGAAATGATGATCGTCGACCCAGTGTCGATCTTCATCTTGTTGCCTTTAATCTGGTGCCTGGTAACAACTGCTGCCGCCGGACTGGCTCTCTTGATGGTGGTGGTATAGCTGAAGTCGGCGCACGCTGATGAAGCCAGAATCAGCAAAAGGATGGCATTGCGCATAAAGGATGTCAGATCTCTCCTACGGCTCGTTGAATCAGGCTGCGCGACACCGATTGTATGCCCGTATGCTCCATGTAGTTGGTGCTGATATCGAGAAAGGCAGCCAAGAGATCCAATTTGCCCTCGCTGAAATCAATCACTCCACGCATCTGATCGAGAACCTTGTCGAGGGTGATGCCTCGATCTGAGGCAAATGTCGATAGATACGAATTGAAGGTGCCGAGGCCGCTCTTGATAAAGGGCAACGCTTCCCCGCCCGGAATCACGCCAGCGATTCTTTGGTAGATGGGGCTTTTCGTCAAATCATCGACGCTCCAGCCAGAGGCTGAGTCCATTAGCTTTTGAGCATAGTCAGGACCCAAAGGAATCAACCCATCAAAGACGGCGATACCGCAAAGACGAATCAGGTTTTCCTTCTCGTAAGATTTCACTGCGCCCATGAAGTCAGAAATGCTATCGCCGGGGAAACCATTGGTGTAACAGAAGGCCACCATTTCAGAGACGATCTTGAGCCCGAGGTCGACTGTCTGGGCCTGGTCTTCTTTGGGGGTCAGCTTAGAGAGAAAACTCAGCATCCCTACTTTCTCGCCCAGCATGTGGGCCATCGACGACAGGCCCACCTTGCCGCCGGCGCTATCCACCAGCTGGTAGATCGAGACTGCGCGCTGGTAGCCTTCGTTGGGGTCGGCATAAAGAGTCAGAGCCCGCTGCCTTACCTGGCCAATGAAGCCCGCATCGGTCTCGCCAGTGACGTAGCGGATTGTGTTGTCAAAACCAGTTGTGTTCTGCCATTGTCCGGGTGCTGCAAAATCAAGGAGCCCGAGGACACGCACGGTCATCCCACTTGTGGGTAATTCGTCGACAAGCTGGTCGATTGCTTTGCTCATTATTTGAGGCCTCCGAGTTGAAATTGGTTAAGCCAGGACTCGCGATCCTGCGCTGTGAAGCTGGGATCGATGGACCGAACTTGCACCTGATAGCGATTCGCCACAAGTATCGCCGTGCCTAGAGACCCAACAGTGGCTGACGGGTGACCGGCAATCGTGCGGGCACCGGGTTTGAACTTTTCCCGGGCAGTGGGGTTGGAATCGGTATCAGAAATAGACAGTTGAGCCATCTTCTTGCCGTCCTTCAAAAGGTCAGCTTGAGAATAGCCTTCTTTTTCCTGAGTGAACTGCACGGTGAGTCCGGCAGCTGATTTTGGGAAGGCGCTATTGAAACTCTTGCCTGGGGTGATTTGCGGCCCAGGCTCAGGTCCTGACCGGGAACAATAAAACAGAGTGAGGACCAGGACAAGAGCAAAGGCGAGCGCAATTTTCTTCATTGTGGGTACTTGTGATTTATACTATCGCTTTGGAACCCAAAGACATGTTTCCTTCGGAGCACAGACTCGGAGACACCGTGGACGATTTCTGTGTAAAGTGTAAACGACTCACGAACCACAGCATTGTTTCGCTTGTGGGCACTACCCCAGCAAAGGTGCGTTGTTGTACCTGTTATGGAGATCACGACTTTCTGAACGAAGTCGCACCGCCCCCAAAGCCGCGCAAAGCTGCTGGCTAATCAACTCTTGCCGAGATCGTTTTGTAGTTGCTTGACGACCTCTTCTTTGCCGGACTTGTCGATTTCTTCATCGAGGCGGCGCAAAGCTATACCCACAATGTCGCGGTGATGGAGCCGGCTGCCAAGCTGCTCATCGCTTGAGAGCTTGAGCCAGATCTCGTGCAGAAGATCGACATCTTCTGGCCAGAGACGTGGCGGGTGAGGCCCAAGATTGACGAAAACGCTAGTGCGGCCTTCGGCAATGATCTCAAGTGAAAAGGGATGCTTGGGGTCGGGCAGACCTTCCCAGGCGAGTCCGATTCTGCGGGCTAATTCCTCGCTCGCCATCTTGGCGCTAACGCCGGAAACCAGGCGAGAGGCCTTGAGCTTGTGAGCCGTCTGAACCATCGCCTCGAAGGGGTCCACTGCGGGAACCACAACGAGGTCTACGTGTTTGCCTTCTTTTTCGGCTACCTCAACAACCTTGGAAAAAAGTTCCTGTTCGTAGCTGGTGAAGAGCTGCTCCTGCGACAAATCATGTTCGCCAGTACCAATTGCGACCGGGCGAACCGTCATCACGACGATGTCATGGCGTCGCAGGTTCGTTTTCTCAAGAACCTTCTTGAGGTGCTCCATATTGCGCCAGCCGCGGACGGCGACAAGCACACAGCCAGGGCGAGCTTCCAGGCTGTCAGAGGTAACTTCAACCTGATGTTCAAGATTAAACTGTTCGAGACCCTTTACCTTACGCTTCTGCTTCTGCCGGTTCACGTATTCGCTCACGGTGAACAGAAGGAACAAAACTACCGTGAAACTGATGCCATAAACGGTGGCCACCTTCTTTGAGATCAGGTTGGCAATGGCGATCAGAAACAGCGAGGCCGTCATCGTCGCCAGGCCGAAGGGGATTTCTTTACCACCAATTTTGAAATTGAAAGGGAACTTGTATTCCTGATCGTGGCGCTGAAAGCGAAGAGCGAGGACGCCCATTGCCTTCATAAAGAAACTCCATACAACACCGAATGCGTATGCTTCCCCCAGAAGGTAGACGTCACCACGCGAACCGATAATCGTCAGGATTTGCAGAATCGTGATCAGGTGAATGATGCGAGCGCTCGTACCGAATTTCTTGTGCGGCTTGCGGAACCACTTCAACAAGACACCATCCTCGGCAACACGGTTCAATACACCATTGGCACCGATGATCGAGGTATTTACCGCGCCACTCAGGATCAAGGTGCCCACAATCACGACGAAAACATGGAATGCGTATTTGAGGAGTGGATCCCCTTCCAGGCTCATCGCCATGCCGCCAATCAGGTTGTCATAATACTTGGGGCGGATCGAGTCAGGAATGATCATGACGGCGAGCAGCGAGATCAGGCCTGTCGAGATCACCGCGTAGAAACAAACGATGTTGCTGGTGATCTTCAGATTCTTCATCTTGGGATAAGCAATTTCTCGATAGACCTGAGCAAGAGTCTCAAAACCGCTCATCGCAAGCAAACTGTGACCAAACGCGATCAGGAGCCCGACTGAGGCGATATTTGGCCAGAAGGTTCCTTCAAACCAGCCAAGCGATTCCTTGGTGAAGCGAAGATTCTCAATTGTAGGTCCAGGAGGGAGAGGCGCCCCGCCACGCACAATGAGTGTGTAGGCGCTCCAGATCATCAGCATGCCAACCATCACCGTTGTGATTTGCATGATGCGAAGGGCTTTGTGAGAACTCTCGTGGATTCCCTTGATGTTGGAATACCAGAAGTACAGCGTGACGACCACACCAAAAGCGGCGGCAAACATGGGCGGATCCACGTGATAGCCATTGCCCATCTTCTCGAAAGTTTCGTTCAGAAGATGTCCCAAATACTGCCCGGCAGCAACCGAAGAAATAGGACCTGTAAGAATGTAGTCAACGATCAGAGCACTCACACTGACCTTGGCCATCATCGGGCCGAGAGCATCGCGCACGACAACGTAAACGCCACCGCGAACGAACATACTGCAGCTCTCCATGTACACGCTGCGGACGGCGAAACTATAGAGCATCACGGCGAGAATGAACCAGGGGGCGCTTTTGCCAACAGCCTGTTCGGTGATGCCACCGATGTAGAACATGGTTGAAGCCATGTCGCTGAGTACGATTGCAGCTCCGCGCCAGAAGCTGATAAAAGACAGGGCTACCGTTGTGGCGACGACTACTTTGGTTGTAGTGGAACTATGAGAGGACGGGTCGGAAGCGGGGATGGACATAATTTGCAAACCGAATGATCGGCTCGCAACTTTTATTCTAGGCTGAAATCGATGGCACTGGAAGCAGGTCGCGAAATGGCGAGGAGAATTGTCGAGCGTTTACAAGGCGCTGGGCACGTTGCCTATTGGGTGGGAGGTTGTGTTCGTGACCAGTTGATGGGGCTTGAGCCGAAAGACTTCGATGTCGCAACGTCGGCAAGACCAGAGCAGGTTCTCAGCCTTTTCCCTCGGGCACAACTAGTCGGAGCCAGCTTCGGGGTCGTCCTACACGAAGCCGGCGTAGAGATCGCAACTTTCCGTTCAGAAGGAAAGTATCGGGACGGTCGAAGACCGGAAGAGGTTCGCTATGAGACCGAGGCCGCCCTGGACGCCACACGCCGCGACTTCACCATCAATGCAATCTTTCACGACCCGATTCGAAATGAGACGATCGACTTTGTTGGTGGCAGAGCAGATCTTGCTGCCGGTGTGTTGCGGGCTATAGGGGACCCGCACCTAAGATTCAACGAAGATCATTTGCGGCTTCTTCGCGCGGTACGCTTTGCCGCGCGCTTCGGCTACGCGATCGAAACACAAACTCATTCGGCGATGGTAGAGATGGCGCCGCTGATCTTGAAAATCGCAGGTGAACGGCTTCATGATGAGATGCGCAGAATCCTGACTGGCCCCAATCTCGACCTGGCCTGGAAGCACCTCTCCGAGACCGGGCTTCTGCGCGAAATGCTTCCCGAGGCAAAGGCAGGAAACCGGCTCACCAGGCTCAGAGGGTCGGTGAGCGTGCCCCTAGCGTGGGCTGCGTTACTTGAAGAAGTCGACGATGCCAGCCCTGTGTATCGCCGCTTCCGATTCTCCGACGAAGAGAGGCACGCGTGTGCGGATCTCCTGGCAAACGAGCATCAATTCCGCTTGCTGCAGCAATTGCCGCTATCCAGCCTGAAGCGATTTTTACGGCGAACCCATATCGCTGACCATCTCGAATTGCATCGAGCGACGTATGGGGAAACCGAGGCATATCGATTCGCGAGCCAAAAGCTTCAGGACTGGGGACCAGAGGTGCTCAGCCCTCAGCCGTTGATCGACGGCAGGGATCTCATTGCGCTCGGCCTCGCACCAGGCCCTCGCTTCAGCCAGATATTAAGGCAGGTAGAAGATGCTCAGCTCGAAGGCCGAATCCAGTCCAAAACAGAAGCGTTGCGGCTAGCTGTCTCTTAGCGCTGCGGTCATATCCATTCCGAAGGCAGTCATGGCTCCGTCCACCGGGATCACCGCTCCGGTAAGGTAACTGGCAACAGGCATACAAAGAAAAGCCACAACAGAGGCAATTTCCTCAGGCTGCCCGATTCGCCCAAGCGGCGTTCTCTCTTCAATCACGCGCATCGCTCTCTCGCTGATCTGGATCTTCGCAGTCAGAGGAGTGGCCACCCAACCCGGGGCGACTGTGTTTACACGAATCTTGTCCTTGGCCCATTCCACGGCAAGGTAACGGGAGATGTGAGAGGCAGCAGCCTTGGTCATCGCATAAGCAGCGCCAGAGCCAACCGAAATCGTACCGGCAACACTACCGATGTTTACGACGCTGGCGCGGCCGCTCTTCTTGAGCCGGGGATGCAGCAGCCTCGACAGTTCATGCATGCTCGTCGAATTGGTACGCTGCACAAACTCAAAGTCTTCGAGGCTGAATTCAATTGTCGGCTTGCGAATATTGGTTCCTGCGTTATTCACCAGGATGTCGAGGCTATCCCAGTCTTCGGGGAGTGAGGCGATCAGAGCGGCTCGCCCCGCCTCGGTTGCGACGTCGGCCACAATGCCGCCCCGGCTTGCTTCAAGGGACGCGCTCACCACCGTAGCCCCATGACGTCTGAGCTCTTCGACAATGGCAAGGCCAATGCCGCTGGAGCCACCAGTCACCAGAGCGCGATATCCGTCGAGATTCCATTGCTTCATTTCGGGTTTGTCTTTCTCCAGGTTGAGTCTGCCGCACCGAGGCTCACCAGATTGGCAACAATCCGGGCAGCTCCGGGTACGGCAAAAGGAAGCTGCCGGTACCAGGCCAGCGAGCAATAAACATAAAGGCCCTTGCCGTAACGAGCCTGCATCCAGACACCGCGCTGTGGCGGTTGTCCCTGGTCGTGAGTTTCAATCATGGGTTGCCATTCGGGTGCCCAGGTCGCAAAAAACTTCGAGCCCCGCTGCTCCACCCAGCCGTCGAAATCGGCCTTGGTGATGCGATTGGGTGATTCAAAAACTACATCGTTTCCAGCAAGAATTGTAACGGGTGCGTCCTCTTCACTGGTCTCTTCCGCCCCACGCCCTTGCGTGTACGGGAAGGAACCAAAGTTCTTGTCGTATTCCTGAGTTTGATACTGCACGATCAGCGTGCCGCCCTTGCTGACATATTCGAGCATCCTGGCATTGTGCCGCTTCAGATCCTCCCTTGCGGCATAGGCGCGAATACCGATGAGGATTGTCGAGTATTGCGACAAGTCTCCTGTTGCCAATGTCGATTCATTCAGCAGATCGACTGGGATCCCTAACTGCCGCAAACCCTCCGGCATTTCATCGCCGCTACCCATGATGTAGGCAACCTTGAGCCCGGGCGCTATCTTTACGTCCACGGCTCGAAGTGCGTGAGTGGAAGGCTGGCTCCAGTAGAGAACGCGAAAGCCAGGTTGAGTGACGGGTTGAAAGCTCGCGCTGTATTCGCGGTCACCGATCCTGGCCACAGCGGTGATCGGGTAGTCTTGCGAGGCAAGCCGCTCGGGCAGCCGAAGCCGCAACTGGAGGCGAGCTTCTTCTTTCTCTTTGGCGAGATCGAAGCTCGGGGCATCACCGATCAGGCTGAAGCCAGCAGGCAGGCGCAATTGCAGTCGGCCCTGTTGTCGAAGCATCGACAGGTTGCGAACCGTAACGCTCAGTTCGTATTCACGCTTTCCAATAGGTGCCAGACCGAAGCTGCTCTCGAACTGAACACTGACGGGAGGCCCGATCGCAAGGGCTTGCCGCTGTGCACCAATCCGTGGATCGACGCTGCTGGTTTCGAATTCAGACTCAAGCGTGATCTGCGCGCCTCGATACGCGAAGCTAGCCAGCCCGCGAATGCCGCTATCCGGACTCACTCTGCCAAGCAAATTGGGGTCACTCAATTGATACATGGCATCGCGCACCGATGGCCGGCTCCAAAAAGCAGCGGTCGCTTTGGCTTCGCTCAGTAAGCGCAGCGGGTAGACGCCTCCAGCATCTGGTGCGCTGATTTCGATAGGCCCTTTTACGCCATAGCTGATGCCCTCTACTTTTTGGTTGCCACGCTGGTGCAAGATCATTCGTGCCTTCAGTGCCTGCCCGGGTTGCGCCACCTGCAGAGTCTCGATGGGACGAAACATCGCAAAGGGCCCGGTGACGGGCTGATCAGGTTCAATGAGAGCTTCAAACTCAAGGCCAAGCGATAGAGCGAGCGCTCTGGCAAGAAGCTTTCGGCGCTCCGGCAGCCGTTGCCATGCGAGTGCCAATTGTGGTGCAAGGCCTTCAGGATCCAGCGGATTGAAGAGCCGCACCACGGCAGCAACGTTTTCGTCTTCCACCTTATAGGGAACTCGCTCCAGCACTGACGCCTCCGATTCCGGAAGGCCAACATTTGAGCCTTCGAGCTTGAGATAAGCCCATACAGGCCCAGGCCTTGGAATGTTTCCCGCCATGCCCTGACTGCGGTGCCAGCGGTAACCGTCGCGGCCAATCTGCGCATAGCTGCGGCCAAGCACCGCATCGTATTCACCCGTGTTGATTTTCAGTGTTACTGGCTCGCCCTCGCGCCAATTCGTTGTGTAAAGCTTGAGCGGCTTCCAGTCTGTCATTGCGCTTTCACGAAAAGCAAGCCTTGCCATGCGGCCAGCCGTTTGATGATGACCATGACCATCCCGTTCGCTTTCGTTGAAGCGGCTGATGATGATGTGTGGCTTCACATCACGTGTGATGCGAACAACATCAGCAAGAAGCTCCTCTTCCTTCCACTGCGTCAGAGCTTCACGAATGTTCTTCGAAAACCCGTAATCGACCGCACGAGTAAATCGCACATCGACGCCATAATATTGCGCTGCCTTCAACATCTCAACCGTACGCAGAGCGCCGAGAGCTTCAAAGAAGTCGCCGCTGACAACATTGGCTCCGCCCTCACCACGATTGAGAATCAACATGGTGACATGCGCTCCGAGCCCGCGGCTCAGGTAGGTGAGCAGGGCTGGATCCTCGTCATCCGGGTGAGCAGTGACGTAGAGGATTCGCGCATCGTTGGACAGTTGCTTGAGCGTATGCCGCAAACCAGCGACCCCACGATCTTCCGGCAGCACCTCAGCGCCGGAGATCAAGGCGACGAAACCGAGCAAACAGAAAATAACACGCATGATCTGCCATGTTAACTTTGAAACAAGTTCATGCATATCCCGGACGGAATTTTATCTGCTCCGATTCTGGCTGGTTTTGGCGCCGCGAGTTGTCTTGGCGTGATTTATTCGGCCAGGAAAGCGGAGGAGACAACGCAGGCTCATCGCATTCCCTTATTGGGTGTACTGGGCGCATTTGTCTTTGCGGCACAAATGGTGAACTTCCCTGTCGGGCCTGGTGCCAGCGGCCATTTGCTTGGTGGAGCACTCCTGGCCGCAACGATCGGCCCATGGGCGGCCAGCATCACGATGACCGCAATTCTATTGGTACAAGCGCTGGTCTTCCAGGACGGCGGGGTGCTCGCGTTGGCAGCCAATGTCTTCAACATGGCGATCCTTGGCGTTTGGGCAGCCTGGCTTCCGTTCAGAGCCTTATCCCAAATGGGCCGCCCACGTATTGGCCTCTTCATCGGCTCCCTTCTCTCGGTGTTTCTTTCTGCGATTCTGGCTTTGGGTCAAGTCTCCATTTCGAGTGGCATCATGAGCCAGGGGCTATGGATTTTTTGCCTTGGACTTTTCTCGATCACAGGCGCAATTGAAGGGGCAATCACCCTCGCCGCCTGGCAGGCGATCGAGCGGCTCGAAGGCAGCGTACCGAATTCTGCCGGTGCAGGGCCAAACCGGTTCTGGATCCTTGGCACCAGCATCGCCATTATGCTTATCGGTGTTTTCTTCGCATCCAGTTCACCAGACGTGCTGGAATACTTTCAACAGCAGACCGGCATCACGAACTCGGGAGCAAGCTTTACAGCACTCATGCCGGATTACGAATGGGGCAAATTTGACGGGGAATGGATGCGGAAATCCGCTGCAGGAGTCGCAGGGTTGATTTTCGTTTACGGCCTCAGCCTCTTACTCTCAAAGCTGATCCCGCGCGGGCAGCAACAGTAGTCATGAAGCTTGATCCTCGCTGTGCACTGCTGCTGCTTCTCACCTATCTGGTTGCGCTATCGTCACTCAGCCCTGGACAAAACCTCCTGCTCGCTCTGATGTGTCTATTGCCACTGCTCCTGCTGGTTCTCAGCCCCGTCCCAAAAGCGGATCTTCTGGCCCAGGCCGCCTATGTACTGCCTTTTTCCTTTGCAATTGCTGCCGTCGCGCTGCTGCGAGGCAACACAGCTCAAGCCGTCTTCTTCCTGCTTCGCAGCTATATCTCAATTCTCACGGTCCTCATCGTTACCAAGCTCGTCTCAACGCTCGATCTGCTTAGGGCAATGGAGCGCC
>JAPKYY010000417.1 GCA_026394095.1 Acidobacteriota bacterium
AGGACGCCGACCTGTTCACCGACGGTGGTGAGGGTTTCCATCTCTTCACCGGTGAAGAGATGGAAACCCTCACCACCGTCGGTGAACAGGTCGGCGTCCTCCTCACCCTCGCCCGTCTCGAAGCCAAGTCCACCCAAGAGGACATCGGCACTCTGGTCTCGGCCCTGGCATAACTCACATGATCACCAGACGCACACTCCTCGCCACAATACCCACTTTGGCTCTGGCTCAGAATCAGAAATTTGTCCGCAGCTTCTTCTATCTCAAGCCTGATTCCAAAATGATCTTGATCGATTTTGCCGTGGGCTCCGACAAACGGATGTGGGCCATCGGTGGAATTGTTGCCGAAGGTCGTGGCAAAGGTACCTTGCTTTCGTCGATCGATGGCGGCCTCACCTGGCAGCAATCAGAACTGAAATTCCTGCCCCGCTCTCTCTTCGCCCTTGACGACTCCTCCCTTTGGGCCGTCAGCGAAAAAGGCGAAGTCTGGTTCAGCGCCGAAAGCGGTCGCGAATGGAAGAAACTCTCGAAGCAAGACTCGGCACTTCGAGTGCATTTCCTCAACAATCAAACCGGTTACCTGGTTGGCATCAAGAAGACCTTCATGCGCACCGACGACGGCGGAAAAACCTGGCGTCACGTCCCGGAAGCCGCCCAGGTTGCCGGCGCAGCAGAAACCTTTTCCTACAACTCCGTTCAATTCTGGAACGGCAAGATCGGCCTTGTCTCTGGCTCTTCTCAGCCATCCCCTCGCCGCCGCCGCGTAGAGCTGCCCGAATGGATGGAACCCGAACTTGCCAATTACCGCGACAACAAGCCTCATCTCCTCGTTTCGCTTGAAACTATGGATGGTGGCGCAACCTGGCGCAAGCAGGAAGTCTCCGGCTTCGGCTCAGTTCACCGCAGTCTCATTGCTAATGATGGCACCGGTCTCACCCTGATCAAGTTCAACAAAAGCTTCGACTACGGCGGAGAAGTCTATTCTTTCTATCCGAAGTTCAACAAGAAATCGGAAATGATTCTTCGGCTCAAAGATCTCGAGATGCAGGACATTCTGTACATTCCCGGCGACGGTGCCTACCTCGCCTGTACAGAGCGCCTCGGCCCTCTCCCCGTACCTACCAAGGTCCACATCAAGCATTCCAAAGACCTCCAGAACTGGACCGAGATCCCCGTCGACTACCGCGCCATCGCCCAAAAGATTACCCTTGGCGCAACCCCTTCCGGCAAAGTCTTCGCCGCCCTCGACCAAGGCACCATCCTGGCGCTTCGATAGCCCAATGCTGGTCTACAACATCGGCCAACTCCTGGTTTTGCCCGATCTCCACGAGCAAGCGTTCCTGCGTGTTGAAAACGGCAGGATCGCTGCAATCGGTCCGATGTCCCAGGCTCCTGCAATTCAAGATCACGACATTGACGCGAGCGGGCAAGTAGTCATGCCCGGCTTCGTCGATTGCCACACGCATCTCGCCCACGCCGGGCGCATGGACGGCACCTTCACCGATCGTTGCAACGCCGTCGAATCCATCTCGGAAGCAGACCTGCGCAACGCAATCGAGAGCAGGCTCGCCTTCATGGAATCGCTCGGCACCACCACAGTCGAAATCAAGACCGGCTATGCCACCTCACAAGCCGCAGTGCAAAAATGCCTCGCCGCCATCCCCAGCCGGCCAGGTGTCATCACGACAGAGATGTCCCCTCTCGCAGAAACCACCAATCCCTCCTGGCTCCTCCACAACAATCCTCGCTTCCTTGACGCCTTGTGCGACCTCGAAGGTCTGAGTGTCGATCAGTTGCGTCCACCGCTGACTGCGATGAAAACTCCAGTCAAGCTGCACGTCTGCGTCTCTGCGCATAGCAACGGAGTGCAATTAGCGCTCGATGTGAATGCCGTCAGCGTCGAGCATCTCCTCCATGCCAACCAGCGCGACATCGAGTTGCTGTCCCGTTCGAACACAATCGCCGTCCTCCTGCCCGCCATGGCCTTTCTCTCAAAAGCCGGTCGCTTTGCCCCCGCTCGCGCCTTGCTTGACTCAGGCGTCACAGTGGCTCTCGCCACCGACGCCAACCCCGGCGACTCCCCCACCTACTCGATGCCCTTCGTGATGCAACTAGCCATGCGCGAAATGAAGATGACCGCCTTCGAAACAATCTGCGCCGCCACCGTCAATGCCGCCAAAGCGATCCAGGAAGACCACCGCGTCGGCAGTCTAACTGTTGGCAAAGACGCCGACTTCCTGATCCTCGCCTCGAAAGACTATCGCGAGTTACCCCCAGTCGAGCGCGTCTTCAAAAGTGGGCAGGAGTGTCCTCGTACTTATGCTGCAGACGCGTCAGCTCCTGCTTCATTCTTTTGATCGTCAACTGGTTCGCCGGGTCAGCATAAGCGTTGCGCATCTCCTTCGGGTCCCGCTTGAGATCGTAGAATTCCCATTGCGCTGTACCTGTGGGGAAGCAGATCAGCTTGTGATCCTTGGTCCTGACTCCATAATGGCCAGGTACATGGTGATCCCCATCGTCATGCATCCAGTAGCGGTAATACATCGACTTGCGCCAATTCTCAGCGGTACGGCCCTGCAGGTTGGTCCTGAAGCTTTCGCCGTCCATGTACTGATCCCGGCCAAGTCCAGCAAAGTCCATAAACGTATGGGCAAAGTCGATATTCAAGATGATGTCGCTGTTCACCGTGCCAGCCTTGATTTCCTTGGGGTAACGAGCCAGAAAGGGCATCCGCAGCGACTCCTCATACATCAGCCGCTTGTCGTAAAGCCCATGGTCGCCAAGAAAGAATCCCTGGTCTGAGGTGTAGATGACCAGCGTGTTCTCGCGAAGGTTGTTCTTGTCAAGATAGTCGAGCACACGGCCAACCGAGTCGTCCACAGACTGCACACACCTCAGGTAATCCTTGATGTAAAGCTGATAGGCCCACTTCCGCAGAGCATCTCCGCTAAGCCCTTCAGGAGGCTTCACCTTCAGGTCCCGAAACGTCTGGTCTTCCCCCACTCGCATCTTCTCGTTATGGCGAGGATTCTCATAAAGATTGGAAGGCTCAGGAATCGTCTCGTCTTTGAGGAAGTCCTTGTACTTTGGCGCAGGGTCCCAGGCCCGGTGCGGAGCCTTGTGATGGCACATCAAAAAGAATGGCTTCTCTTTGTCCCGGCCATTCAGAAACTCTAGTGCGAAGTCGGTAATCAGATCGGTGCAATAACCTTGATACTTCTTGCGGCCTGTCTGCTCGATAAACTCAGGGTCGTAATAAGCACCCTGACCAGGCAGAATCCGCCAGTGATCAAAGCCCTGCGGTTCCGTCACAAGGTGCCACTTGCCGATCATCGCAGTCTGATAGCCATCGGCCTGAAGATACTTCGCAACGGTCCGGCTCTTCGGGTCCAGTTTGTCATTGAGCGTATTCACGCCATTCTTGTGGCTGTACTGCCCGGTGAGGATAGCAGCGCGCGATGGAGTACAGATCGAGTTGGTGCAGAAGCAGTTCTCGAGCCGGGCACCTTCTTTGGCAATGCGGTCAATGTTCGGAGTCTTGTTGATCTTGCTTCCATAAGCGGAAATAGCGTGCGAAGCATGATCGTCCGACATGATAAAGAGAATGTTCGGTCTTGGATTGCCTTGCAAAAGACCAGCCAGAAGGCTGCGTCGTGATAATCGCTGCATCTCGTTATTCTATTGGGAATGCTCCTCCGACGGACACTTCTCATGGCTTTTCTCGCTGACGGCAGGAAAAGGCCTCGCGACTACGGCATCGTCAGCGGCCCAACCGGTCCTAACAACGCCATCACCGACGTGCCCGGCGTCAAAGTTGGTCAGACAACAATAATCGAGGGCCGAAACATCCGCACCGGGGTCACCGTCGTTTTGCCTCACAGCCGCAATCTCTTCCAGGAGAAGGTCCGCGCAGCGATATTCGTGGGTAATGGATTCGGCAAACTCATGGGCTCCACTCAAGTTAATGAGTTGGGCGAAATAGAAAGCCCCATCGCCCTCACCGCAACTCTAAATGTCCCCCGAGTCGCCGACGCAATACTCGATTACATGCTCGAACTCCCCGGTAATGAGAAGGTGCGCAGCCTGAATGTAGTGGTTGGCGAAACCAACGACGGCCAGTTGAACGACATCCGCGCCCGGCGAGTCGGCAAAGCCGAAGTCATGGCTGCTCTCAACGGAGCAAAGACAGGCCCAGTCGAGGAAGGCATGGTAGGTGCCGGCACCGGCACCATCTGCTTCGGCTGGAAAGGCGGCATCGGCACTAGCTCGCGAATGGTTGGCGGCTGGAATCTAGGTGTGCTGGTACAAACCAACTTCGGCGGCGCATTGCGCATCGGCGGGATGCCTTGGCCGAGCGGCAAAGTCGGCCCGGCAACAGGCGACGGCAGCTTCATGATCGTAATAGCAACGGATGCCCCAATCGAGCATCGAGAGCTTGAAAGACTGGCAGCAAGAGCAATGTGGGGACTCGGCCGCGTAGGCTCCAGTGGCAGCAACGGCAGCGGCGATTACGCAATTGCCTTCAGCACTGCCAGAACCGGCGACCCGCTAAAGGGAGACCGCCTCAGCCCACTTCTCGCCGCAGTGATCGATGCAACCGAAGAGGCAGTACTCAATTCGCTCTTCATGGCCCGCACGGTGGAAGGCAACGGTCTGAGGGTTGAGGCTTTGCCGGTGGATCAAGTCGTGATGGAATGGAAGCGGAGAAACGGACAATGAAGATCCTCGCGTTAGGTTTGTTTGGAATTTTGCTTTCGGCAAAGCAGCCGCAGTTGGCGGTGCAAGGCGACACCACCTGGATGGCCTACGGAGAGGGCAACAAGATTTTTCTCAAAAGCAGCACCCACGGCGCGGCTCGCTGGAGCAAGCCGGTGGAGTTGGGCGAGTTCCCAAAGCTGATGCTGGGAAAACGGCGCGGGCCTCGCATTGCCGTCAGCGGAGACAGTGTTGTCGTCAGTGCCATAGCCGACGGCGAATTGTTGTCCTGGCGAAACGGTGTAGGCCCTGTGAAGGTCAACGATGTACCAACCTCAGCACGCGAGGGGCTGCACGCCATGGCCGCCGGTGGCGGCAAGATTTACATCGCCTGGCTCGACCTCCGCGTCAAAGGCATGCACCTCTACGGCAGCGTCAGCAGCGATGGCGGCAAAACCTGTAGCAAAAACGAACTTCTTTATGAAGGCGAGATCTGCGAATGTTGCCACCCCAGCGTGATCGTCGATGACGCCGGTAAAGCAACAGTGATGTTTCGCAACCACGTAGGTGCTTACCGCGACATGTACATGGCCCCCTGGGGCGGCAAGGCCGTGAAGCTCGGCAAAGGAAGCTGGGAACTCAACGCCTGTCCGATGGACGGGGGCAGCTTCGTTTGGGAAGCGCCCGGCAAGCTCTTAACCGCCTGGCGCCGCGACAAGCAGGTCTTCACCGCACGTCCCGGCGAGGCTGAGACCTTGCTTGGTACGGGCCGTCAACCCGTATTGGTCCGCGGCGGCTGGGCTGCCTGGACCGAAGGCAATACGCTCTGGCTGAAGCAGCCCGATGGCTCCACGCGAAAGATCTCCGAAATGGCTTCGTTTGTCAGTGCCGTAGAACGGCCCGGCGGTGGCGTCCTCCTGGCTTGGGATGGAGCAAATGAGATCGAGACCTACGATGTAATCCCTCCGATGCCTTTGCCGAATGCACCTTCGCGGTCTGAAATCTTGAAGACGCTTGAGCGTGAGATGTACGGCAAGGCTCCCTCCAAGCCCGCCAAACAAGGCTTTGAGTTGCGCGAGAAAAGCGATGATGCCCTCGGTGGCACT
>JAPKYY010000079.1 GCA_026394095.1 Acidobacteriota bacterium
GCCTGCTCGATATCAAGAGCCGCTTCCATCCACCTCCGCCCCTCATTAACAAGCCGCGGTCGCCGCAACCGGAAAACCTCCATCCACGCAAACCAGGCATAAAGCACCGCATCCTCACCGCAAATCCTGGGTATCGAAGCATGTATCGGCTCAATTGACGAAGCATACCCCTGCCCATCTTCCATGGGCCAAACCAGATTATTCTCAGGCCGGTCCGAAGGCGCAAAAATCTTCTGCAAAGCCGGAGCCGAATAAGCCGCCGGCAAACCCTGACGCAAAGCACCAACCTGAGCAGGCCAGACGCAAGGCAAGCCAAACTCAACAAATCGCGAGTAATGAATCGGATTCAGCCGAAGCTTCCCCTCCGAGCGATACAAAAAACCCGCAGCAATCGACCGTTGCACCGCCGCATGCGCCTCCGAAACCGAAATATGGAGCTTGGCTGCCAATTTTGCAAAAGGCCAAGCTCCATCCGGATAAGCGGCAAACAAAGTACAAGCAACAAGATCCTGCGGTTTAATAACCATGCCTTATTGCGCTATTCGCAATTCGCGAATAGCAAATACTACACGCTATAGACGCGACCCTTATGAGCCCCCACCAAAATCTGGAACAGCCGGTGAGCCATCAACTCATGCAGGCTCCACAGTTCCTTGTTGGCTTCAAAGATAGCGGTAGCATCCTGCCCGGGGGCCATCCCCGAACCTTCCTTGAGCGCCTTGGAAGCCTCACTCAGAATCGGGTCGGTCATCACTTCCCCGGCCATTTCCCAAAGTGTAATGAAGCGATCCACCGCAGTCGGGAAGCTGATATCAAACACGCCCTCATTCGATGTCGTACGAGGCGGCTTGAAGTCGAGGTTAAACGGTCCCTTGTAGTCATAGGTGCGCAAAAGCACCAGCACGTTGAGCCAGTCAAACGGATTTACCAGACCCACTGCGATATCGACGTCATGCTTCAACCGGTATCCATCGTTGATGTCGAAGTGAAAGAGCTTCCCGCACAGCAGCGCCCGAGCCAGCGACGCACGCACAGCTCCGCCCCACATCAACTCATGCAGATACTCAGGATTCAGACCCACCATATCCGGATACTTCAGTTGCCCCGAAAAGATCCAGGCGAGCATCGCATCTGAAGTTGGCAGTAGAATCTCGGCCTGAGGCTCAAACGGCTTGGCCTCCATACAATGCTGCATCGTCGGCCGGCCCTTGGCCTTGGCAATCTCGATATCGGCCTCACAAGCCGCATTCATGCCCTCGGCAAACCACTTCAGTGTCTGCACTTCGTCGACGATTCCCTGAAACTGGTAGCCCAGCGAACCCGGCCAGTAAACGACATAGGAAGCCCCAAGTTCATGGCCAATCCCGATCGTATTGCGTAGCCGCCACTTGGCATAATCGCGAACCTCAAGCTGCTCACCGGCAGGCCCGCCGGCAAATACGGCATGGTGGAAAGTCTCGGTCGTCACCATCGAACAGTTGATGCCGTTCTTCTTAAGCGAAGCCCCAATCTGGCCCACGATCTCGTGTTGCTTGTCGTTACCCAGCGCATCATAGGGCAACACATCGGTGTCATGGGTACACCAGTGATTGATCCCGATCCGTGCATACTGCTCGATCACGGTCTCAAAGTGAACAGGCTTACGGGTAGGAGCATGAAAAATCGCGTGGCCTTCGTAGGAGGCAGCCCACTGCGGGCCGGTGATGAAGTGCTTGCGGCGTTGATCAGGAGTATAGGAGCCTCCGCACGCAGCGGAAAGGCGCGCAACCAGGGCGCGTTGTTGGTCTGGGCTAAGTGGCATGCGAGTTTAGTTTATCGCGGAGCGGTGCTAGAGTGAGGGCATGAAGCCGGGAATTGCGATCAGCGAGCAAGAGTACTTGACCAACCCCGACTACTCGCATTCCGAGTACGCTGGCGGCGAGGTGATGGAGAAGCCAATGGGCACAACGAAACATGGTCGATTGCAGGTCAGATTCTGCGTTTTGTTGAACGCTTTCGCCGAAAGCATCGGC
>JAPKYY010000948.1 GCA_026394095.1 Acidobacteriota bacterium
TCACTGTGGAACCATTCAAGACCTCAACAGACTGCGCACCACTCTCGGTTGCATTCGGCACAACAAAATTGATCTGTGCGGCAGAGACAAAGTACAGCGGTGCCGTCCGGTTATTGATTCGGATACTGATGCCAGCCAGAGTCGTTGGCAATGGCGAAGGAGTGGAAGTCACAGTTGTGGCTACCGTGCCGAAACTCCCATAAGCACTCGCAATCGAGCCCGGAGCGATTGGGGCTGATGCGTTAAAGCCGGAATAGTTGATTACAGCTACTTGCGAAACTTGAGCAAGAAGAGAAATGGCGGTCGAGGCCACGAAAAAGACGGTTCGGATGATGGGGTTCATGAGGGCTCCTGGGGAGTGCAAACGACTCTCAGGTTAGCTATCAGCCATGACACCACCATGAAAACTTCGTGACAATTCAATTACCGAATGAGTATTTGATTACGATCTGGTTTCATCGATCCAATCTGTAACACCATCGACACGATGAACCGAAAACCGATGTGGAATTAAGCGAAAGACTCAGATCGCGTTCCAATAGATTCGCGTTTTTCTGTCGAGCCTTTCGCAAGTTCCAGTAATGCGGTTGCGCCGATAGGTTCATGCGCAAGCCAGGCAACTACCGCCACGCGCTTGGCATATTGTTCGCGAACTTCGTCGATGTAAAGCTTCTCGCGTTCAGCGCGAGCTGAAAGAACCGGATCGGCCGAACCAGCCAACAGGAAGCTCTGATTCATCACCCAGCCATAAGGTTCAATGCCAGCTCTCCGCAGATCTTCCTGTAGCCGTGCTGCTTCATGAACGGGAGTAGCTTCGGGCAAGGCAACCAGCAGGATTTTGGTGAAGTCTTTGTCGCGCAGACGCGGCAGTAACTGCTTTACGGCCTCAGAAACATCACTGGAGTTGCGGGAGATCTCACGATGATACGCCTCTGCAGCATCGAGCAGAAGCAACGTATGCCCGGTGGGTGCGGTATCGAGAATCACAAAGCCACTTGCTCCACCGGCAACCTCATTGGCAAATGCTCGAAAGACAGCAATCTCTTCCGTACAGGGCGAACGCAGATCCTCTTCGAGTAAAGCAAGCCCCTTCTCATCCAGGTTGGACGCAGACTGAGCCATCACTTCCTGCGAATACCTTCGTGTCTCTTCCTTCGGATTAATCCGGCTCAGACTCAACCCGGGCACCACATCTTGTACAGCTGCAGCAATATGCGCGGCTGGATCTGTCGTGCTCAGATGGACGCGATGGCCACGGTTAGCCAGCGTAACGGCAATGGCCGCAGCAATTGTTGTCTTGCCAACGCCACCTTTGCCCATCGTAAGGATCACCCCGTGTCCTGCTGCCTCAAGCTGGTCAATCAGGGAACTAAGCGGCGCAAGACTGGCTGAATCAAACAAAGCAGTCTTGGCGGATTCGGCTGGTGTTGCCAAAGGCTGCGACACGCGACGCAGATTCTTTGCTCCGATCGGGGCAAAGCTGAGTGTTGGAACTTCCAGTCGAGGCAACAACTGCAGCCCCGAGGGCATCTTTTTGAGGGCATGGACTCCCCGCTTCTCAAGTGCAAGAGCGATGGAATCATCATGGGCCTCAGCGCGAAACACGGCATTCAGCGCAAGCGTGATGTTGCTGATGCCTGCTTCGCTTAGCTCGGCACGCGTACGCTCGGCTTCGGCCAATGCTGCGGTGTCAGGGCGGCTCACCAAGATGACAGTAGTCACCGCTGGGTTCAACAAGTTCTCAACACTTGCCGCATAAAGTGCCTGTTGCGCTTGTAGTCCGGCCAGTGGGCCAAGACAGGAGGTGCCGCTGGAATTGCTGGCAATGAACTGCGTCCAGGCAGCCGGAAGCTTCAGTAGCCGTAGCGTATGTCCCGTGGGGGCAGTATCAAAGATGACGTGATCAAAGCGCTGCGAGGCAGCCGGATCGGCCAGCAACTTCGTGAATTCGTCGAAGGCGGCAATTTCAACCGTACATGCGCCGGACAATTGCTCCTCCATGCTGTTGAGCGCAGCCGGCGGCAGAATGCCGCGATACGGGCCAACAATCCGTTCCCTGTATGCATGGGCAGCAGCTTCCGGGTCAATATTCATTGCCTCGAGATTCGGAACGTCGCGCACCGGTACAGCAAGATCCGACTTACCCAGATTCGTCTCCAGTACTTCATCAAGATTTGAGGCAGGATCCGTGCTAACCAGAAGGACTCGCTTCCCCTGATCAGCCAAGGCAATCGCACTGGCACAGGCAAGCGTTGTCTTGCCCACCCCGCCTTTTCCCGTAAAGAGGAGGACACGAGTGGGCTTCGCTATGGGCAAGCCTGAGCTGTCCACTAGCAACAGCCTTTGCTGCTGAGGATTGGCAATTCCAAAGCAGAAGGTGGCATTTTGATCCCCGCCCACCGGGCCAGCGTGAAGCGTACAGGATATTTGCCCTTGCTTACAACCTCACCGTTGACGAGAATCATCGGCAGGCAATCGGTTCCGTCGGCGTTTAAGGCAGCCTTTACACTTTCATTCCCTGCAAACGCGGCTGGTTCCTGAGATAAATTGTGTCTTCGCACTTCAACCCCTTGCGAAGCCAGCCACTCCAGATCCGCAGCAAATCGAGGCAGGAAAGGATCGGGCGAAGGGCCACAAACTCCGGTCGAGCAACACATGGCCGGGTCAAAAACATCCATCACCGTCTTCAGTGGCACAGGCCCCGCCCCAGGCTTTTGTGCGCGCACAAACATGCTGGCAAATTTGCCGTCGATGGCAGCGCCGAATGAATCTACGTCGAGGCCGCTGCTCTGCAAGAATGCTTTGGCGTCTTCTATCTGATAGACCCGGGTAGGCTCAAGGTCAATCTGCTCAAATCCTGCCGTGGCCAGCTTCGCTTTGTATTCCTGTTCTTCCATCGCACCGGCGACGCACCCGATCCACAGTTCGACATTCTTTCTCACTTCAACTGGCATCTCTCCGCGCACGACTACGTCGGAAACCGCAAAGCGGCCTCCGGGCTTCAAAACCCGGAAGGCTTCCTTCAACACCTGATCCTTGTCTGCGGAAAGATTGATCACGCAATTCGAGATGATCACATCTACGGAGTTATCGGGAAGCGGGATATGTTCGATCTCGCCCTTTAAGAACTCAACGTTTTCGATGCCGGACTTCCGCTGATTCTCTCGGGCAAGCGCAAGCATCTCATCGGTCATGTCCAAACCATATGCCTTGCCGGTGGGGCCAACCCGCTTTGCCGACAATAGAACATCGATGCCACCGCCAGACCCAAGATCGAGCACAACTTCACCGTGCTTGAGTTCGGCCAGAGCCGTCGGATTCCCACAGCCAAGGGAAGCCAGCAGAGCTTCTTCGGGAATCGATCCTGCCTCTTGCAGATCGTAAAGATTGGAAGTAATCGGATCGACGCTACCCTCAGACAATCCCCCGCCACAACAGGCCTTTCCCTGCCCTGCGGATACGCGCATTGCCGCCTGTCCATACTTTTCCTTGACAGTATCTCGAATACTCTGTTCGGTGCTCATATTTCGATACTACTCGAATTATAAAAACAGTCAAGGCGTATTTCGATCTTTCACGAAATATCGTATTATGGATTCAGCAATGAAACTGGCAGATGAAACTCCGAGGATGGCGGACATGTTCGGTGCGCTGGGAAATGAAGCCCGCCTGCGCATCGTCCGCTTGCTCCTGAGCGCGCACCCCGAGGGAATGGTCGTCGGCGATATCCAGGGAGAACTGGGAATCACAGGCTCAACCCTATCGCATCACCTCGAAAAGTTAAAGAACGAAGGACTTCTCACCGTTGAGCGCCAGGGTACCTTCCTCTGGTACCGGGCCAACACTGAGGTGCTGCAGGAACTCCTCGGATTTCTTTATGCCGAATGTTGCACCAGAAACAAAGCAGTAAGACCCGAATCCATCGTGAGGCTATGCAAATGAAGACACGTAGAGAGCTCCTGGGCGGACTGATCGCCCTCCCTTCTCTAGCAACCGGAAAGACCTTGAGAATCCTCGTTCTCTGTACTGGCAACTCCGCCAGAAGCCAGATGACTGAGGGCTTCCTCAAAAGCTTCGACAAAAGGCTCGAAGTCTACAGTGCAGGCACCAATCCGTCTGCGCGCGTCAACCCTTTTGCCATTGCAGCCATGAAAGAACTGGGCCTCGACATTTCAGGCGGTACGCCCAAAAACGCAAAGCAATTCGTAGGTGAGAGCTTTGACTATGTCATCACCGTCTGCGACGACGCCGACAAGAACTGCCCCAACTTCAGCGGCAAAGTCGGCAAGCGCCTCCACATCGGCTTCATCGATCCAGCCAAGGCCACTGGTACCGACGACGAGAAGATGGCGATCTTCCGCAAGGTCCGTGATGAAATCCGCGAGAAATTCACCGCGCTCTACAAGAGCGATATTTCAAAGAAGCTGGCATGAAACGAGTTCTCATTCTCTGCACCGGAAATTCAGCCAGAAGCCAAATGGCCGAAGGTCTCTTGCGCGCCAAGGCCAGTGATCGATACACGGTAGAGAGTGCCGGCTCAAAGCCAAGCCTGGTGCGTCCCGAAGCGATCGCTGCAATGGATGAATTGGGAATCAATCTGCGCGCTCACCGCTCCAAGCACGTCGATGAATTCGCTGGCAAACACTTCGACGTTGTAATCACCGTCTGCGACAACGCAAGAGACGTCTGCCCAATCTTTCCAGCCAGCACCGAAATGCTGCACTGGAGCTTTGAAGACCCCGCTTCAGCCGAAGGCAGCGAAGAAGCGCGTGTGGCCGAGTTCCGTAAAATCCGCGATCAAATCTCAGCCCGCTTCGACGCCTGGCTCAACTAAAATCGAGTTGATCGATAAAGTCCTGATCGATCAGTTTACGGCCATCGAGACTCTCATCCGCTGCATGCCAATGCGTGATGGCTGACTCCCCGAGTTGAAAGCACAAGTAGACAGGCTGGTTCTGGTATCGTGCGGGAAAATCAATCATCCCTCGATCGAGATCCCGAATCTCAACGCCCTGATCGCGCACCCGGTCAATCGCCAACTTCATCGCCTCATACGAAGTCTTCGCCTGATCGGCATAGGCAGCCATTCGATTCTGATTCGGAAACGCACCGCCCACCATCACCAGCCGTTTCTTGTAGGCAGCCTGAGCCGCCTCAGCCTTGCGCCGTGCTCCTTTGGCCTCAATCGCAACCTTGAGCAATTCAATGATTTCCGGCAGCACCGCCATTGCTCGCTGATAGGTAAACATGGTCCGAATCGTCGACCTACTCTTCTGGAGAGAATCGCGGAACCCGCGGCTCAAGCCCAAGTGGCCGCAAGGCTTCCTCACCGCCAGGTATGTTGAGCTCCCAATATTTCAACCGGTCGCTCGCCACCAGCTCAGCGGTCTCTCCACTTGTAAACTGCCATCGAATAATCCGGTGTGGAGCATCCTTCTCCACAAAGTAGACGAAGCCTTTGCCATTGGCCAGCTGAGCTGAAAATGTATCAACTTCAAACTCTCCAGCCCCCGATTCCAACTTCTGAGTCGCCAGACTGCGTGTTAGATTGATCCGGCTCCAGACCATCGGCTGATGCGCATCGCGGGCGCTGCGCAAGCTGGTCAGAAATGGCACGCTCTTCGATTCTCCGGGCTGCAGAACAGGCCCGGCCATACCGCGAACCCAGAAAGGCAACGCATCCTCGCTTAATCCTTCGGCCTGAAAAGGCAGCGTTTGCCCCAGATCCGAATCGCCATCGAAATAGCTGGTACCGGAAATTCGCACCTTCGACGCGTCAAAGAGGGCTTGTGCAAACATATGTCCACACCACTCCTGCCGCGAAAATGAAGTCTTCGCCAGAACCCCTGCTGGCCTGCCAGCCATCGGGCCCAACCCAAGAAAACTCGATGTCATCTCACTGTAGTCATAAATTCCGGTTTGAAAATTCTTCTGCCAGTTCAGCTTCATCACCGGGAATTCATCAGCCTTGGGATTCCGTCCCGGATCGGCTTTCACACGCTGACGCTCCGACAT
>JAPKYY010000322.1 GCA_026394095.1 Acidobacteriota bacterium
ATCAAATCGACTTTAAAAACAAAGCTGAGAATGCCGAGCACCACGAGGCCGCCGAGGCCGACTCGCATGCCTCCAAACCCACCGCCGCCAATACCCATAGGGGCACTGCCGCCGTCGTCTCTGCGATCTTCGACGTCGTCGCTTTGATGTCCTTGGTCCCAACGCATTCTTAGATGCTAGCCCATTTCTCGCTCCAGCGAGAGCGCAGATTGATATGCTGTATTGGCAATGTCGAACGCATTTCCCAAGCTCCACAACGCGATGTGGCCCGGCCTCGTCGGCACGGGCCCAGATTCAGAACCACCCATCGATCTAGACACCATGCTGGACATGACGGCCAAGGCCGAAGTGAACGGCACCCGTTTTGACGGTGTGGATCTCTTCCTGTTTGAGCCGCACACTAGCATTGATTCTGACGACTCTGCCATCCAGGCGCTTGCTGACAAGATTGCCAGCAAGGGGCTGGCCATCGGCAGCGTTGTTGCACCGGTATGGCCTCCCACGGGGGGCGGCTCGGCGATGGGTAGCGACGAGGACCGTAAATCTTTTCTGAGTAGCGTGCGCAAAGCCTGCCATATCGCATCCACACTTCGCAAGATTGGAATCCGGCCGTCCGGAATCGTTCGTATCGATTCTGCCTGTTCTCCACATGACTGGGCTCAGGATCCTGCCGGCAATCAGAAGAAGATCGCACAAACCTTTAAAGAAGCAGCTGCCATCGCCAAGGGCTTCGGCGAACGCCTCGCTGCGGAAGGCGAGATCTGTTGGGGTGGCATGCATAGCTGGAAATACATGCACGAACTGCTTGAGTTGACCGGTGAGCCAGAAACGGTTGGCTTCCAGGCCGACATGGCGCACACTCTGCTCTACACGATGGGCTATAACGCACCCGAACATCGTTTGCTCCCAGAGAACTACGACTGGTCTGACCGCAAGCCTCTCGAAGATGCGCTCACACAGATGACAAATGCCCTGCGCCCCTGGACTTTCGATTTCCACGTTGCCCAAAACGACGCAACCGTAAAGGGTGCCGGCTCCCACGATAAGACTGGCCGCCACTGCCTGCCCACTGATCCCAATGGCAAACTGCATGTTGCCCACGACGCAGGCTACTGGCTGCGTGACAATGCGGGAAATCTCACCAAGGCTGCCCGGCACATCTGCTGGGACGGTTGCATGTTCAGCAATGAAACCCTCATGAAACAAGATACGTGGAACAGCATTCTGGCCACCATGATCACGGTGCGCGAAGCCCACGGCTGGAACGAGTAAATCATCATGGCAAAAAATCAACTCAACATCGGCATGGTGGGTTATGGCTTTATGGGCCGTGCCCATTCCAATGCCTTCCGTAAGGCGGGAAACTTCTTCCCCCTCGACTACGACATCGTTCTCAAAGCTGCCTGTGCCCGCAGCGCAGACAAGGCTCAAGCCTTTGCAGACAACTGGGGTTATGAATCGATCGAGACAGACTGGCGCAAGCTGATTGAGCGCAAGGATATTGATGTCATCGATATCGCCAGCCCCAATGACACACACAAAGAAATCGCCCTCGCTGCGGCTGCCGCCGGCAAGATGATTCTGTGCGAGAAGCCGCTCGGCCGCAATGCAACCGAATCTGAAGAGATGGTTGCTGCTGTTGAAGCAGCCGGCGTCAAGAACATGGTCTGGTACAACTACCGCCGTGTGCCCGCCGTCACGATGGCGAAACAACTGGTAGAGGAAGGCCGCCTCGGCAGAATCTTCCATTACCGTGCCAAGTTTCTACAGGATTGGACGATCAATGCCGACTTGCCGCAGGGCGGTGCTGCTCTCTGGCGCCTCGACGTTGATGTTGCCGGCAGCGGCGTTACTGGCGATCTGCTGGCCCACTGCATCGACACTGCGATGTGGCTCAACGGGCCCATCGTTGAAGTCTCTGCAATGACCGAAACTTTCGTCAAAGAACGCATGCACAATCTCACGGGCAAGGTTGAGAAGGTGGGTATCGATGATGCCAGTATCTTCATGGCTCGTTTTGCCAACGGCTCGCTTGCTACCTTTGAAGCCACTCGTTATGCGCGGGGCCACAAGGCGCTTTACACCCTCGAGATGAACGGCGAGAAGGCATCGCTCTTCTGGGATCTTCACGATCTGCACCGCTTGCAATACTTTGATCATGCCGATGAAGGCAAGCTTCGTGCGTGGCGCAACATCCACGTCTCTGATGGTGATCAGCCCTATATGAAGAACTGGTGGGTCCCCGGCCTGCAGATCGGTTATGAACACAGCTTCGTTCATCAGGTGGCTGATTTCGTTACCGGCCTGGGGGAGGGAACTACGCCTAGCCCCACCTTCCGGGAAGCGCTCCAGACCGATTACGTCACCGACGCTGTACTTAAGAGCGCCCGCGAGCGTAACTGGCAACCCGTCAAACAGAGCTAAACATCATGCAGCGCCGCGACTTCCTTCAGCTGTCGGCAGTTGCGGCGCAAGCTCAATCTCGCCGTCCAAACGTCCTGGTGATCCTTACCGATCAACAGACGCACCATGCCTGGTCTGGCGCCCGTAACCCCTGGCTTTCGACACCTGCAATGGATTCGATTGCTTCTCGTGGCACTGTTTTTGAAGAGGCTTACTGCAACTATCCGGTTTGCTCTCCCTCACGAGGCAGCATATTCACGTCACGTTTTCCACATGAGACCGGCGTAATGAACAACGGCAAAGGCATCCATCCGGAGATTCCGACAATGGGCGAAATCTTCCGTGCGGCTGGCTATCGAACCGCTTATGCAGGTAAATGGCATTTGCCGCAAACCTTCGATGGGATGACGGCATTTGACAAGATTGCAGGAGGCCACGCCCTCGGCGCGAAGATGGATGCGCCCGTTGCCGATGCTTGCACCGAGTATCTCGCCAAGGCCAGCACTGAGCCTTTCTTGTTGGTTGCTTCTTTCATGAACCCACATGATATTTGCGACTGGATCCGCCAACACCCTGGAACCCGCAACCATCCCAATCGTTCGCAATTTCCGCCGGCACCTCAGCATTTGAATGTCGATCCGAACGAGCCAGAGCTGCTTCAGTATCACCGCACTGCCGGCTACGACCTCATGTCCCAGGCGGTTGCGATCGCCTCAAAGTGGCAGCGTGACGATTTCAGACACTATCTTCACGACTACTACCGCATGGTGGAAAGTGTCGACAAACAGATTGGCCGTGTGCTCAGTGCCTTACGAAATTCCGGTGCCCTGGACA
>JAPKYY010000786.1 GCA_026394095.1 Acidobacteriota bacterium
TTGCACGGTTGCCGGGTGGCGGATGGATCAACCGGGCGCCTGCTGCTAAAGGATCTGGCTGAGGAATGGGGTGTGCCCGTGACGGCGGCACTGGACCGGCAACACGTGGGCCGTGGCAAAACGATGCGCTTCGAGGGGCGGACAGTGACTGTTTTCCCAGGAAGGATAACGCTGCTGCAATGGGCCGAAAAAGTTGCTGCCCTATCAGCCTACTCGCGGGCTTGAGCCTGTAGGCTCGAAGCGGGCGAGGAATCGGCGGAAATGGTCGATGTGGAAGGGCGTCAGTCGCGGGTATTCGCGGCCGTAGCCGGGGACGCGGAAGGTCTGGTCGGCCTTGGGGATGACTGAGATCTGGTAATCTTTGCGCTTCTGTTTGGTGAGAGCTTCACGAAGGTCGAAGGCGATTTGACGGGTGCCGCGCTCCAGCTTCTCGTTGCGAGAATCAGCTTCACCGAGGAGCACGAAAATCGGGCACTGGAAGGCGGCGATCTGCGGGATCCGTTCGTGGCCTGGGCTGAGTAGCATTACGAATTCCGGGCCATCGGTCTTTGGTGCCTCAGGGATAGGCATGTCTTCTGTAAAGACCCAGCCTGATTTTGGAACTGGCTTGGCTGAAGTACTGATTCCAAGCCTTGCCAGCAGGTCGGCATTGTAATGAGCGAGGGCTTCGTTCTTACTGAAAATCTGCGCTTGCGCGCGCGAAGAACGCTGCGTAGGAATCATGTCAACCGGGCCTTTTTCCAGGTAAGGCTGCGACGGAATGCGCCCCAGCCGGCGTAGGTGCATTTTCTCTTCAGCAGGCTTATATTCGACATCGAAGGTGGGGCCACCGAAGCGACCGCTGTAAGTGCGCGGGCCTTCGACCAGCGGCAGCGTGAAGTTGAAAGCGGAGCCTTCCAGTTTCCAGGTCTGGACGGTATGCGTCATCAGGAAGAGATCCCGGCAGGTGACTCGAAAATCCAGGGATTTGTCGGGCTTCTGTTGAAAGTCGAAATTGACGTTCATTGAGGAAGCGCCATTGGTGAGCTTGCCTTCCCATCGGCCCTCGATCGAATTCGCAGTGCTGCGTCTACCGCAGGCGGAAAGAGCGGGAATTGTGTAAAGGAAATTGCGGCGGTTCATGGTTTTTGAAAGAGATAGTGGCAGACGCCCCATTCGGAGCCTTGCTCGTACGCAAAGAGTTCAGCGCAGGCCAGGAAGAAGACACGCCAGCGAACGATCCACTTCGTCTCTTCGTCTTTACCGTAGCATTTCGCGAAGAGTGGGCGAATGTTGGCTTCGTTTGCATCCATGTTTCGTAGCCAGTCCTCGCAGGTTTGGGCGTAGTGACGGCCGTTGATGCGCCAGGGTTCAAGATGTCGTAAATGATCCTGGAATTCGGTGAGCAATGTGTCTGAAGGCATCTGACCACCGGAGAAAAAATGCTGTGCCATCCAGTCGTTTTGTTCGCCTGTCTCGAAAGGATAAGCGTATTTGCGATGCGTAAAGATGTGGACGAAAAGGGTGCCAGCGGGATTGAGCCAGGTTGAGATGCGGCGCAGGAGCTCGGCGTAGTTC
>JAPKYY010000210.1 GCA_026394095.1 Acidobacteriota bacterium
GCATTCAGCAGCGCCAGCACCGTCTCGCAACTGGCCGGGTCTAACCCCTCAAACGGCTCATCCAGAATCAGCACCTTCGGTGCATGCAGAATCGCCAGTGCCAGAGCCGTCTTCTTCCTCATCCCGTAGCTGCAAGCCGCAGCAAATCGCATCTTCCCTTCCGCCAGACCCAGCAGATTCAGCAATTCAGCAATCCTCCGCCCCGCTTCTGCCTTCTCGATCCCATAAAGCCCCGCGCTCAAATGCAGATGCTCTTCAATCGAAAGCGCATCAAAAAGTCCAAGGTGTTCTGGCATCACCCCCATCTGAGCTCGCCAGCTTCGAGGAGCCGACTTCGGCCTTTGCCCCAGCACCTCTACTTTGCCAAACGACTCGCTTTCCAGCCCCGCCAGCACCTTCAGGCAACTCGACTTCCCAGCCCCGTTTGGTCCCACCAGTACTGCAGCCCTTCCTTGAGGCAATTGCAGGTCAAAATCCCGCAACGCGGAGAAGTCTCCGTAATTCACACCCAGTTTCTGGCATTCGATAACAGTACTCACAATTAGGTCCTACGCCCCATTTTCATACGAAGTTCCAAATTCATTTGCGTTAGACTCCCTGTATTCGCTAGCCTTTTTACTGAAACGTAATCGTCTCACAGGAGTCCCAACCGCATGTGGAATCGCCGAAAAGAAGAAGAACCGACCGCCCGTCCCTCCAGCCCAAACCCCTCCTCACCAGGAGCTGCCGAAGGAATGCCATTGCAGACGACATCGTCGAGATTCGAGAATGATGCTCCGCTGCCTTCGCGCACTGCCACCATCGGCAAGGGTGTGTCCATCACCGGGCAGATCTATTCGCGCGAAGATCTGATCATTGACGGCGAAATCGATGGCACTATCGAAGCCAACGAACACAAGATCACCATCGGGCCCAACGGCAAGGTCAAGGCAGGCATCAAAGCCAAGGATATCGTTGTGCTCGGTGCCGTTCAGGGCAATGTCGAAGCAAGCGACAAAATTGACATCAAGAAGGATGCCCGTCTTGTTGGAGACATCAAGACCGCCCGCATCTCGATTGAAGACGGCGCTATCTTCAAGGGCTCTATTGACATCGTTCGCGTCGAAGCTCCCAAGGCAACTCCAAAACCACAACCCATTGCAACTCCATCCGGCACGCAACAATCTATGGCTGCATCTGCTGGCAGTGGAGAGACAAAGCGATAACTTGGGCGGCGGGCGAATTAGAAGCCTGTTACTTTAGTACCAGAGGAGATGGCAAACCCCTTCAAGGCATTACTCCGCGCAGTTCAGGGATCTGACGATTCCGATAGTAGTCTGCGCCCGTCTCGCCCCGCTCCCCGCACCGAAGCTCCTCCTGCGACAAAGCCCACTGAATTTGCTCCTCCGCAGTTAAGGTCCAGTTCTGCTCTGCAGCAGTTTGTCCGGTCTCTCGATACGAACCGCGACCTTCGTCTCCTCGATCTGGGGGGAGCCAACGCAGCCAATATTCAGTTCATGACCCAACTGGGTACGCGCCTTTATTCCGAGGATTTCTTCGCCACTCTCGAAGATTGCTTCGGCGACGGCGATTATTACGAAAATCAACGAGATCCTGCCCGCGTGGACAGCTTCCTGATTCAAACCTTTTCAGAGCAACGCGGGCCCTTCGATGGAGCCCTCGTCTGGGATTGTCTCCAGTTCCTCCGTCCCTCTCTCCTCGACAAAACCATCGACCACCTCCATCGCATTCTCGAGCCAGGCGCACATCTCCTCGCTTATTTCTATGCCGATGAGCGCGCCCAAACGATACCTCAATACGATTTCAAAATAAACGACGAGCACAGCATCTACGTCGCCCAGAAGGCCGAAATGCCTCCCGGACAAGCTTTCTCCAACCGCAACATCGAACGTCTCTTCGAAGACTTCGCCTCCACCAAGTTCTTCCTCAGCCGCGACAACATGCGTGAAGTTCTAGTACGCCGCTAACAGTGCCTCTACCCTTTGAACTCTTTGTCGCCCAACGCTACCTGAAGGCAAAACGCCGTCAGTCCGCCATTTCCATCATCACCGCCATCTCGATTGTGGGCGTAGCCGCCGGAGTCATGGCCCTGGTGATTGCGATCGCGATCAACAATGGCTTTCGGACAACGCTACAGAAAAATCTCCTCGGGGCTACAGCGCACGTCACCGTCACCGAACGTGTACCAGGCGAAGGCATCTCCGGCTGGCGCGAATTGGCCCAGAAGCTCGCCACTTTGCCTGGCACGATTGAAGCTTCCCCCGCCCTCTACGAAAAGGTCTTCGTCAACGCCGGAGGCTCCAGTAGTGGCGCCATCATCAAGGGCCTCGATCTGTCCAGTCCTCGACTCACTAAAGATCTGATCCCTTTCATCAAACAAGGCAGCATCGACAAGCTACGCGAAACCGAAGAGGCCGTCCCCTCGCTTCTGCTGGGCTCGAAGCTGGCTGAGACCCTGGGCCTCCGCGTTGGCAACTACATTCAGATCATCAACCCGCTCGGCGAACTAACCCCCTTCGGCCCCCGCCCTTCCTATCACCGCATGCGCATTGCCGGCGTAGTTGAAACCGGCTTCTACGATGTCGACGCCAACTTCACCTTCATGTCGCTTGTCGAACTCCAGCGAATGATGTCTCTCGGGGACGTAGTCAACGCAATCGAGATCAAGGTCGCTGATATCGAAGCCGCACCTGCGCACTCTGAAAAGGCGCAGGCCCTCCTCGGCAACAAATATGTTGCCACCCACTGGATGGAACAGAACAAGCAGTTACTGGGTGCCCTCAAGATGGAGCGAATCGTAAGTCTCATTACGATTGGTTTGATCCAGTTGGTTGCCGCCCTCAACATCTTCATCACTCTCGTAATGATGGTGATGGAGAAGCAGCGTGACATCGCAATTCTGCTCTCAATGGGCACCCGCCAGGAACAGATCCGCCGCATCTTCATCTACCAGGGTTTGCTCATAGGGGTGGTGGGCTCCGTTGTAGGCCTCACCCTCGGCTACGGCCTCAGCTTCTTCGCCGACAAGTACCAATGGATTGAACTCTCAGAAGAGATTTATTCCATCCCTTATGTACCCTTTCAGCCGAATCCGCTCGATGCTTTGTGGATCACTGGCTTTGCCCTCACCGTAAGTCTGCTTGCCACGCTTTACCCTGCCAGAACTGCAACGAAGGTAGCG
>JAPKYY010000992.1 GCA_026394095.1 Acidobacteriota bacterium
TGGCTCTACATGCAGGCCTTCCAGATCGCGATGCGCCAGCGCAACTTCCCGATCCTCGACATCCTGATCGGCCTGACACAAACGATGGTCGAAGGCGAATTCCTGCAAATGGACCGCCTCGGCAGAATCGATATCTCGGAAGCCGATTATATGGAACTGGTGGATCGCAAGACCGCCAGCCTCTTCAACGCCTGCTGCCGACTGGGCGCAATGGCCGGTGGTGCGGACGATGCCCAATCTGCCCGCCTCGGTGAATTCGCCTGGAATCTCGGCATGGCCTTCCAGTTGATCGACGACATCCTCGACTTCACCTCCAAAGAGACCATTCTGGGCAAGCCCGTAGGTAACGACCTTGCTGAAGGCAAAGTCACCCTGCCACTTCTCTATTCACTGACTGAAACCACGCGTGAAGAAACCCGCATGATTGAAACGATCCTCAAGGACCGCAGTTATGAAAGGGTTCCCTTCTCTGCCGTACTTGAAATCATCGAGAAGTACAAGGGCGTCGAAAAAGCTCATGAACGTGCGCAACAGTTTACCGCCCGGGCTCGTCAGGTTATTGATACGTTTCCCGATTCTCCTTACAGAAAGGCGGTGCTAACGATCGCCGACATCATTACTGAACGAGATCGTTAACACCAAATGAAAAAAACTGGAATTGCCCTGGCCCTGATCCTCATCACTGGGCTGGGGCTTTTTTATTACATCCGGCACAGGGCAATACGCGATTGGGAACCACTCGCTCGCGAAAGGCTCATCACTTACCTCGAAGAAAGATTCGACAGTAAAGTCGAGATCGGAGAACTCGACTTCAACCACCTCGAAGGCACCAGGATCGAAGCAATTGGGAAAAACTTCAAGCTCCGCTTCGAGCGTCGAACCGATGTCCCGCCTATCATCGCCTTCGACAAGATCACCATCGAATCCGATATTGCCACCCTCTATAACGGACCGCGTGTGATCAATCGCGTCTCGATTGAGGGTCTGAAGATCACGATTCCTCCAAGAACGGAGCGTCCCAAGATGCAGTCCAGCCGAGGGAGTATCCTCGTCGAAACCATCGTTGCCGATGGGGCGACTCTTGTGATTCTTCCCAGCAAAGCTGGGAAGGAGCCTTTCGACTTTGCGCTCACCAAGCTCACTCTCAAAACCAACGGCCTGAACCAACCTTACTCATACCAAACCACTCTCACCATTCCCAAGCCGCCCGGCCTCGTAACGGCGACGGGTAAGTTTGGCCCCTGGAATGGCCAGGATCCCCGGCAGACCAAACTCGACGGCACTTACAACTATGTCGAAGCCGATCTTGGGGTTTTCAACGGGATAGATGGCACGATGGCATCAACAGGAAAATTCGCAGGCGCACTTGAGACCATCGATGCCGAAGGCGAGTGCAGGGTACCCAATTTCCGCCTCACCATGGCAGGCAATCCTGTGCCTCTCACCGTTCAGTACAAGGCCCTGGTGGACGGGGCTGACGGTGATACGGACCTGAAGCAGATCGATGCCAAACTGGGCAGTACTTACTTCACGGCGAAGGGAGAGGTGGTCGGCCTCAAAGACCATCCTGGCCGGGCGATTCATCTCAATGTGGTCATGCCCAAAGGCAACCTTAAGGACATTCTCAGGCTCGCCATGAAGGGCAATCAGAACTTCCTTGAAGGCACCGTCAACCTTAAATCGAGCATCGATATCCCAAGAGGGAATGTTCATGTGGTCGAAAAGCTCAAGCTCAACGGTCGCTTCGAAATCCGGGAAGCCAACTTCACTTCAGATGCAATTCAGGACAAGATCGATGGTCTTGCCAAGCGGGGTTCAGGCCGGCCCAAAGATCGAAAAATGGACAATGTACCTGCTACCTTTAACGGTCGATTCCGCATGGCCGAAGGCAAGCTCGACTTTGAACCCGTCGTCTTTGTAGTGCCTGGTGCACTGGTGGATCTGACTGGTTCCTACCTGGTCGCACCTGGTACGCTCGACTTCCGAGGCTCTCTAAACCTGGATGCCAAGGTCAGCGAAACCTTCAGTGGATGGAAGCGCTGGGCACTGAAGCCCTTTAATCCGATATTCTCGAAGAACGACGTTGGAACCTATCTCCCCATCAAGATCACCGGTGATAAAGACAATCCGCAGTTTGGCTTGGCTCGTGGTGGCGACACTGCCCCTGCTGGCGGGTCTCGGCGGCTTCCCTGAAAAAGCCGAGTTCTACTTCTTGCGACTCGAATACACTGACGCGCCTTTTGTCCGACGCCCGTGGGGCCGCGGCTGGTGGATGCAGGATATGCCTGAGGCCGAGATCCATTTCACCAAGGGGATCGAACGTCTCACGCGCGTCCATATAGGGGAGATCCGACACACCCCGCTCACAGACAATCGTGTCTTTGATTACCCATGGATTTACGCAACGCAAGTTGCGTGGTGGGATCTTTCTGAACCGGAAGTGCTACGGCTGCGGGACTACCTCAACCGAGGCGGCTTCCTCGTTGTTGACGACTTCCACGGTGACCGTGACTGGGCCCTTTTTGAGGCCTCGATCACTAGGGTTCTCCCCGGCAAACCGATCCTCGACATCACTGACGACGACCCTGTCATGAACCTGGTTTTCGAAATCAAGGAACGAACATTTATCCCCGGCCTGCGCCATCTCCGCCGAGGACCGAATGGGACGACAACGGTGCAGCCCACTGCCATCCCACCGCGATGGCGGGCGATCTATGACGACCAGGGCCGCATGATCGTGGCCATTAACTTCAACATGGATATTGGCGATGCCTGGGAGCATGCCGATATGCCTGAGTATCCGGAGCAGATGACCAGCCTCAGCTACCGCTTCGGCATCAACTACATCCTCTACTCAATGACTCACTGACGAGGGTCCTTCGTCCAGGTGTATTCACCGTTTGAAACCTTGAACTCGATGATGACCCGCTCACCAACACCATCGATGCGCTTGTAGAGCCAACTGGCACGGCCTGGATGCATTTCGATTTCATCCGGCGGCCCGTAGGTGATGTAGACGCGGCCACGGTCGGTCTTCCAGCCTTCGATTTTGGTTGCGAATTTCTGGTTTGCATACCCGATCCGCCGGTAGTGTTCATCCTTGAATTCGTTCTTGTCCGGTGTGGCAGGGCTGGGATCACGCTTGGCCCAAAATTCTGCTATGAACTTCTCCCTCTGAGCATCCGTC
>JAPKYY010000796.1 GCA_026394095.1 Acidobacteriota bacterium
GCTCGCAATTCGTCGAGCTGCTTTTCCATAAATCGGGAGAGGCCGGCCGAGGACTGGAACCGGATGTTGTAGGTATGGTCAAGGTAGGAATGTGCAATTGCGTTTACGGTTTCAGAAGCAAGCTTTGGGTCTGTAGAGCGATAGCTGACGAGCATCAGATAGGTATTTGGAGGACGGGAGACCTTGAGACCTTCCAGCACCATTGGAGCGGCGTTTTGTTGCTCCGGGGTATAGTTGCCGACAAGGCGGAATCGTGATGGTTTGCGCAAGGGTAGATGAAAACGGTCCACAACGGGCCGAAGCACAGAATCCGACTGCAGCATCTTGACCTGTGTGGCCAGAAACTGATCCGAGTCGTTGGTCAAAGCTCGATTGGATTCCTGGCCGATAACACCAGTTGGAGTCTGACGATCCACATCAATCGTCACCGTAGCTTCATACACTGGCGTCATCTTGAGCGAGATGGCGAGGACGCCAAATGTCACCGCCAGAACCCATAGGATGATGCGCCAGCTATTGCGCCGGAATAGCCAAAAATAATGAGCAAGTGGAACGGCTGTCTCGGACAAGGGCTGGGCACGTTCGGTCGAAGCAGCGGGCATCCGGACTGCATCCATCGTCAGTTCCAGCGCGCGTGGCTTTGCCGGCACAGGGGAAGTTGCTTGCTCGAGTTTGATCAGATCTTCGTGATTCGAACTAACCATTTGAACTAACCGGCTCCTTTTCGATCAGCTGAATGACTCGCGATTCGAGTTGATTGACGACGGTTTCCAGGCGCTCCCAGCGATCCGAACAGGGTGAACTGGAAGATAGCGCCGGGGCTGGCGGGCTACCAGAAAGCACGGCGGCCCTTGCATAGTCTGAGACACTTCGTGCGCCAGAACGGGCGCAGGTGTCTTTGAGAGTCAAGTACTCGTCTTCGCTCAGGCGAAAATTGACGAGGCGTGTACGAGGGCGGTAAACAGGCAAAGGAACTCCTTCAAACGAAAGCAGGATTGCGCGGCGCCCTTGCGGAACTGGAAGTGGAAACAACGGCAAGAGGATAAAAGCCGTCGCACTAATGTGATCGGGTGAAGAAACGAATCCAATAGTAAGCCCATGCGTTTTCGGGAGGTAGAAGGCATTGGGTCAAACATTTGTTAAGGAATCACCCGTCTCCACCGATAAGAACGCCTGATGCGCGAACTTCAGTCAAATCCATCCACATACTCCCAGGCCTGGCGAGGTCTGGGCAAGCTGATGAGAAGTATGTATCCCCACAATGCTGTAAGCGGGCCAACCGAAGAGGTCTTTCAGAGAATTTGGGCAAATAACTATTGGGGTGACGCTGAGTCCCGCTCGGGTGGAGGCTCGAATCTGGAGCAGACGGCGGTTTTAAGGCCGGCACTTTCCAGACTGCTGTCGGAGCTCAAGATTCAAAGCATGCTCGATTTGCCGTGTGGAGATTTTCACTGGATGAAGGAAACCGTGCTTCCAGCCGGGATGAGCTATGTGGGCGGTGACATAGTCGCGCCGCTTGTGGCATCAAATCAAGCCTCTTTCGGAGGGCCGTTGAAACGGTTTGAACAAATGAACTTGATGGAAGACGATTTGCCACAGGTGGATCTGATTTTCTGCAGAGACTGTCTGGTGCATCTGAGCTTTGCACAGATCGGTAAGGCGATTGAGAACCTCAGGCGCAGTGGGTCGACATATCTTCTGACAACAAACTTCAGTGACGACCGAAGGAATCACGATATCCGTACGGGGCAGTGGAGGCCACTCGCACTTCGCGCAGCACCATTTCACTTCCCTCTGCCACTAGCAGTGATTGAAGAAAAGTGCACAGAAAATCGAGGCAAATTCAGCGACAAGACAATGTCTCTGTGGCGAATTGCCGACTTACCTGAACTAGCTTTGTAAACTAGCCTGAGCTTCCTGATCCTTGTATTGCAGTTGGTAGAGCCGCCAGTAGAGGCCGCGTTCGCGGAGCAGTTGCTGATGCGAACCACTTTCGCGGAGCTTGCCGCGGTGCATGACAAGGATACGGTCGGCCTTCTGGATAGTGCTGAGGCGGTGGGCAATTACGATGGCGGTGCGGCCGGTGAGCATCACGTCCAGGGCCTTCTGGATGCGTTGCTCGGTTTCGGTATCGACGCTGGATGTGGCTTCGTCGAGGATCAGAAAACGAGGCTTGCGAACCAGGGCACGGGCGAAACTGACCAACTGCTTCTGACCCGTTGAGAGGCCAGCACCTCGCTCGTGCACTTCGAGGTCGAGACCTTCGGGGCGGGACTGGACGAAGTCCCAGAAGTTGACGCGACGGCAGGCGTCTTCTATGGTGGCATCGTCGATCGATTCGTCGCCTAGACGGATGTTATCCCGAAGGCTTCCAGTGAAGAGGAAGGGATCCTGAAGGACGACTCCGAAGTGGGAACGCAGCATCGTTGGGTCGACTGAATTGACATTCTGGCCAGACACCAGCACCTCGCCCTGTTGCACGTCGTAGAAACGGAGCATGAGGTTGGTAATCGAAGTCTTCCCTGCCCCGGTGTGTCCAACGATAGCGATAGTTTCGCCGGCAGCGACCCGGAAGCTCAAATCGCGTAAGACCCAGTCTTCGTCTTTGTAGGCAAAGGTAACGTTACGGAATTCGATGCTGGAATCTTCAGGAATTGAGAGTGGAGTCTCGGGCGGCTTGATGTGGATCTGTTCATCAAGCATCGAGAAGACACGCTCGCTGGCCGCCATCGAGCTTTGAACCGTATTGTACTTTTCGCTCAGGTCCTGGATCGGGCCGAAGAAGCGCATCGCGTACTGGAAGAAGGCGACTAATATCCCAACCGTAAGATCGCCATTGCGGGCAGCAAAGCCGCCCCAGGCCAGGACAGCACCAAGGGAAATCATCCCCTGGAACTCGATGGCAGGGTAGAACCAACCGTAAGCTACGATCGAGCTCTTCCATGCCTCCATGTTTTCGCTATTGATACCGTGGAACTCTTGCTTTGCGGTTTGCTGGCGGTTGAAGAGCTGCAGTACAGTCATGCCGCTGACGTGTTCCTGAAGGTAAGAGTTGAGCTTGGCGATGGCTACTCGCTGGCGGCGATAATCGTTGCTGACCTTTTTGCGGAAGACCATGGTGGTTATGACCACGAAGGGCAGAACGCTGAGCATGATCAGAGTGAGCTGCCAGCTTAGACCGAACATTGCTGCCAGGACGAAACCGATAATCATGATGTCACCGAGAATTGTCACGAGCGCTGCAGTGAAGAATTCGTTGAGATGATAGACGTCGCTGGTGACGCGGTTTACGATGCGGCCGACGGGGTTGCGGTCGAAATACTGAAAGTCAAGATGCTGAAGGTGGGCGTAAAGATCGCGGCGAAGGTCAAACATGATGCGCTGGCCGGTGTATTGCATGGTCAGCTGTTGGGCGTATTCCATGACGAGGCGAAGCAAAAGCATCAGACCGAAGATTACGCTGATAAAGCTAAGGCCCTGCCAGACGTCAGCCGGGAGCCAGGGGTTCAAAATCGAGAGGAAGCCATCGAAGCCCTCGATCTTTTTGATGATGTATTTGTCGATGGCGACGCGGGTCAGCATCGGCGTGACCACCTGCGCAAGGGTCTGGCCGGTGAGAAGGATGAGGCTCAGGAGTACAGTCCAACGGTAAGGCCAGGCGTAGGGGAGGAGCCGCCGGAGTTGGCGGGAGTCGTAGATCTTGCCTTTGACTTGTTCTTCCATCTAGGCCTTGCTTTCTGGAAGATGGAGCTTACCGGCCCAGTTGGCCCAAGCCCAGACAAGGCCCGTCGATCCGCTGAGACAACCGGCGACGACAGCGATGGTGCGCGGATTGATACTTTCGGTAGCGATGCCAGCTGCGAAGAGGCTGAGCATCATCGTGGTCCAGGTCATAGTCTCCATTGTCGCGAAGACACGGCCGCGAAACTTGTCTTCTGCGTAATGAAGTACTTTGGCGTAATTGACGACGCTTGAGGTAGAGCCGGCGGCACGGGAGAGGCCGATGAAGAGCAGAGCGAGGGCGAAATTCTGTTCGAGTGCAAAGGCTACGTAGAGGGCGCCGTGGGCGAGGTATGCGATGCTGACCGTGCGTTTGTAGCCTTCAAAGTTGAGCCGCTTATTGAGCCAGTTGGCAAGGATGCCGCCCGCCACCAGGCCGAAGCCAGCAGCGCTCCAGATAATGCCGATGCCAGCCGGGCCGCGGTTGAAGACTTTTTCGCCAAAGACGCTAAAGAGGATTTGTGCGGCACCGCCACCGGTAGCCCAGCCGACGCCAATGAGGGCGATCGAAAGCAGGAGCGGTTCGCTTTTGAGGTACTGTAGGCCTTCGATAAATTCCCGATGCGGGAGGAATTCCCGGTGGGTGTTTGATTTGGGTGGGACGAATTCACCGGCTTGAGTACGAAAGAAGTAGAGACAGACGGCGCTGCCGAGGAAGCTGAGCGCATTCAGCACGAAGGCCCATTCGTAGCCAAAGGCGGCAACAGAGGTACCGCCCAGAAATGCTCCGACGCCTGTTGTCGCCCAAGCGGTGGTTTGAGTGAGTGCGTTGGCGGGCTGGAGCTCTTCACCTTTGGCGACGGTTGGCAGGATTGCGTTGCGGCCGCTGGTAAAGAAGGGGCTGGCAAACATCAGCAAAGCACTCAGAGCGAAGAGGAGAGTGTTGCTGGATTGATGAATACAGAGAATGAAGCCGAGGGCGACAAGTGCGCGGACGAGATCGCTTGCGATCATGACCTTGCGGCGGTCGAGGCGATCGAGAATAACACCCGCCATCGGCCCTGCCACGAGCATGGGGATGGCTCGGGCGATCAACACTCCACCAACAAGGAAGCCACCGTGTTCCTGGCGGATGGCCATGGCGAAGACGGCGATGTTGTTGAAGTGGTCACCAACTTCGCTGATCACCTGACCGCCCCAAAGCAGACGGTAGTTGTGATTGGTCTTGAGTAGTTGGGGAATCGTGACCGGCACTAGAAGCGCTCCGTCAGGTAGACGCCCAGCAGAATGAGGAGGCCGCCGCCAACCAGACTGAGGCTCATAGCTTCGCCGAGAAAGGGGACAGCCATGGCCGAGCCCATGACGGGCTGGAGGTAGGTGAAGGCTGTAAGCTGCGAGGCCGGAAGATGCTTGAGAACGCGGTAGTAGAGCAGGAAGCAAAGAACGCTCGGGACGGCTGCCATGAAGAGCAAACAGAGCCAGCTGATCGGGAGCAGTTGGCGAAAAGGGAAATCGAGCGAAAGTGTGATGGTGGCCGGCAGCAGGAAGACCACGGCACCGGTGAAGTTTAAAGTGACGGTGGCGACCGGGGAGAGCGTGCCGCTAAGGGGCTTTGAAAAGACCGTGAAGATCGAGAAGGTGGTGCAGCCGAGCAGAACCAGAGCGTCGCCGGTGAGGGAGGCTGTGCCGGAGGTCTTGGCCTGAAGGATAGCGATACCGGTCAAGGCAACAGCCATACCGATCAGTTTCTTTGGCTTGAATTTTTCCTGGCCAACGGCCGCAGACAAAGCATAGACGATGAGAGGGGTGAGGCCAACGATCAAAGCGCCGTGGGCGACGCTGGTGCGCTTGACGCCCATAGCGAAGAAGAGCTGGTTGGCGGCCATGCCAAGAGTGCCGAGGCCAACAAAGCGCCAGAATATGGGCCAGGTCCAGGCATGGGGACGCTCACGCCAATAAAGGGGCAGGCAGATGAGCAGGGCAAGCGTGGTGCGCCATCCAGTAAGCAGAACGGGATTCCATTGCCGCATCGCCACCTTGCTCGTAATGAAGTTAAAACTCCAAAGCAAAGTGACCAGAAACATCAGGGCGTATAAGTGGCGTTTACTACTTCCTTCGCTCAAGGTTTGCTGATCGTCTCCTGTCTGACGGTGATGGTATCGAGGAAAGCGTGATCGACATCGAAGCCAAAGCCGGGGCCTTCGGGGACGGTGATCAGGCCGTCAGAAGAGACCTCGACGGGAGTGGTGATGACCTCTTTTTTCCAGTAGCGCTTGGAGGCGCTTACGTCACCGGGCAGGACGAAGTTCGGGAGAGTAGAGAGGGCAATGTTTGCAGCGCGGCCGATGCCGGATTCGAGCATGCCGCCACACCAGACGGGGATGTTGTGCTTCATGGCAACATCGTGGACCTTGATGGCTTCGGCAAAGCCACCGACGCGGCCGAGCTTGATATTGATGATGCGGCCAGCCTGCATACGGATGGCTTGTTCGGCCTGGTGGGCCGAACGGATGCACTCGTCGAGGCAGATAGGGGTTTTGAGTTTGGCCTGGAGCTCGGCGTGATCAATGATTTCGTCGTGCGCGAGGGGTTGCTCGATCATCATGAGGTTAAACTCGTCGAGCGCGGCGAGCAGTTGCCAGTCGGCGAGGCGGTAGGCGGAGTTCGCGTCTGCGGTGAGGAGGACTTCAGGGAAGCGCTTGCGCACGGCGCGGATAACGTCTACATCCCAGCCGGGGGCGATCTTCATCTTGATGCGGCGGTAGCCAGCGTTGATTTCCGTATCGATCTTACCGAGGAGTTGGTCAACGTCGTCCTGGATCCCGATCGAGACACCGCAGGCGATCTGCTTGTGTGCGCCCCCACCAATTGCCTTGTAGAGAGGAATTCCCTTTTGTTCGGCTTCAAGATCCCAGCAGGCAGCCTCGAGGCCACCACGGGCCATGAAGTGGCCGCGGATGTGGGCGGAACGATCGCCCACTTCAGCGGCTGAGGCGAATTCGTGACCCAGCACGCGGGGGGCAACAAAGTCGCGGAGGATCAGCCAGGAGGAATCAGTCCATTCTTCGTTGTAGAAGGGGTTCTCACCTGCGGTGACTTCTCCCCAGCCAGAAATGCCGCCTGCGATAACTTCAACCAGAACGATCTTGCGGGAATAGGTGCGCCCGAAGCTGGTTTGAAAAAAATGCACGAGCGGCATTTCGATCTGCCGCAATTTGATTTGTTCGATTACGAAGGCCATTTGCTTAAGATGTAGGTTCCTTTGTCTTCTGCACGTTCAAAGCCGGTGACGGCGAGGCCGGCCCGGAAGTGCTCCTGAAACTGATTGCTGATGGCAGCCTGGGCTTCGCGGGCGCGGGCTGGGTCCTGGTGTTTCCATTGCTGGATAGCGACAGGAATTTCGATACGGGCAGCTTCGGGCGGTCGCTCGAACGAGCCGTTGTCAAGGAGGTTGGTGACGCGCGGGCTATCGACGTACCATTCGGCGACGCAGCGGTCTGTCGGGAGGCCTCCATGGAGCGCGCTAGTGGTAGTGCCATATTGATTCAAAACATAGCGGCGGACGACAGCCCCCAGGCGTTCGATGTTGAAGAAAGCGTTTTTCACCTCGAGCGGATCGAAGGTCCATTCAACGAGGGCGATCTCGCGGCCGATGGCTTCTTCCCGTTGCTTGAGTTTGAGCAGACGCCCGATGCCAGCGTTCCGGTATTCGCTGAGGACACCCATCATGTGGCTGTGCAAGTAGTACTTGCCGCCGGGTTTGAGGCCCGGGATTGCCAGCAGGAAGGCAACCATGCGCCCCTGATCGAAGGCTCCAAACACCTGGCCGCCCACTTTGGTTGCGACAACAAAGAGCCGAACCGGGAGTAACTCGATTTCTTCAAATCCCCAGATTGTTTTCTGGAGTGCTACAGCTTCAGCGAATTCGCGGTGCTCGGTGAGAGCGCGGACTTCAATCATGCTTTCTTGGCCTCCTGCCAGTAGCTTTCCATCTCTTCGATTGGGGTGTCGCCAAGTGCTTTGCCTTGTTCCTGGACCCTTTTTTCAACATGGCTGAAGCGTTGGCGGAATTTTGTATTGGTGTGTCGCAGGGCCTGCTCGGGGTCCACTTTAGCCCATCTGGCGAGGTTCACAACAGTAAAGAGGATGTCGCCGATTTCGGATTCAATAGCAGCCTGGTCTTGTGTTGCGCGAGCTTCCTCAAGTTCAGCGATTTCTTCGGTCAGCTTGGCCAGGACGTCTTTGTAGGTAGGCCATTCAAAGCCGGCTTTGGCGGCTTTTTTTGAAATTTGGATCGATTCCATCAGTGCGGGTTGAGCGCGGTTGACAGAATCGAGAAGCCCTTGAGGTATACCCGCTTTTTCTGTAGCCTTGATTGCGTCCCAATTGGTGAGGACATCATCGGAGTTTTCCACCTGAGTGTCTGCAAAGACATGCGGGTGTCGGCGGATCAGTTTTTCATTGATCGCCTTCAAGGAATCGTTGATATCAAACAGACCGGCTTCTGTAGCCATCTGTGCGTAGAAGACGGGCTGCAGCATGAGGTCGCCGAGTTCTTCGCAGAGGGCCGGAAAGTCTTTGCGCTCGATGGCATCGATGACTTCGTAAGTTTCTTCGATCGTGTAGCGCTTGATGGTATCGAAGTTTTGTTCGCGGTCCCAAGGGCAGCCACCTGGCGCCCGCAAACGCGCCATAATGTCTACTAACTCTTGAAAGGAATCTTTGGCCTCTGAACCCACTTGAATCTCAGTTTAACATCCGGCAGGCGCGCTTCCCGGAAGATACCGAAGCGGTCCGGCAAGTCTTCCGCGATTATCAGGCCGATATCAACGTGGATTTGTGCTTTCAATCGTTTGAGGAGGAGCTTGCGGGCCTGCCCGGGAGGTATGTTTGTGTGCTGCTTGCTGATGGTGGTTGCGTGGGGCTGCGGCCATACAGTGCCAGCACAGTTGAGCTGAAACGATTGTTCGTGTATCCGCAGGCGCGGGGACGGGGGCTGGGGCTCCTCTTGATGCACGCGGCCATTGAACGATCACTTGAGCTTGGGTACACGAAAATGCATCTGGATACTCTCAAGACAAAGATGCCCAGCGCGGTACGAATGTACGAAGCGCTGGGCTTTGAGGAGGTGCCGGCGGGGGGAGGGACTACGCTGCCGGACCTTGTGGATATGGAACTGGATCTAGTTCTTTTTTCGGCGAAGCAGCGCGGCACCAAAGAGGCCGGCAGCACATAAGAGGTAGGTTTGGGGTTCGGGGATTGCACCACCGCCTCCGCCGCCTCCACCACCCCCGCTCACAACGGCTGTGGCGTAAGCAAAGTTGTCAAGAATTACACTATTGCCGGCCGTGCCAGTGGGCGTATCAATCAGGAGACGAATGGAAGTGATCGTACCGGCTGTAGTGAATCCAAAATATCCGGAGAGCGGAGACCCCGCCGGAACGGTAAGAGTTCGAGTCGTGACTTCGGCACCTTCATAGACTTTCAGGGTAAGGTTTATCGGATTTAGCGCAGTTGAGTAAATGTTTGCTGTGCCGCTCAGGGGTTCTCTCCAGGCAGAGAAGTTGAAGCTCAAGGCATTTACGGCGGCCAGGCTGATTAACGTTGCGCTAATTCCGGTCTCTGGATTTGAGGGATTGCCAGCGACGCTAAGGCCACCGCCAACTATGTAGCTTCCAGAACCGATGCTAGGCGTAGGAGTGAGACTGCCTTCAAGGTATGTAGCATAGCCCGAAGGGCTACTTTCATTGTAGAAACCCAGATATTTGACTTGACCCAGGGTGATACCAGTGCTGTTTGTTACAAAGGGACTTCCGAAGCCATTGAAGCCTTGCGTGACTTGACCGGTAGTTGCTGTGGTCCAAGCTCCGACGTCAGAGTATTCATTCAAGATCGTTGCCTGAGCAGAGGCACCGAGAATGAGGGCGGTCAGCGCCGCGCGGGCGATCGCGAAAGATTTGAATTGCATGATTCGCCAGAGGAGTGTGCAAAAACTTTAGGCGATCTCTCAATTTAATATTCGGGGGATGGGTAGTAAGTAAGGGGGTATTACTTGTTTTTCGATAGAGATAGAACGATTTGCTTCTGGTAGTTCTGGGCCTGCGCGATGATTTCCGCGCTCTTGATCCTGACGGGTTTTGAGGCGCGCACGACGGGCTCACCGTTGATGTAGACATCGGTAACATCAGCCGCCTTGGCGGCGTAAACGATTGTCGAATAGGGGTCAAAGCTCGGAACGACGTTCGGTGAGTCAGTACGCAGAAAAACCATGTCGGCAAGCTTACCAGCTTCGAGGGAACCGATCTTGTCGCTCATCCCCAGAATGGCTGCTCCGTGGACCGTGGCCATCTCGAGGGCAGTCCTGGCGGGGAGTACCTCTGGATCCATGGCATGAACCTTGGCTAGTTTGGCAGCAAGGTCCATTTCTTCGATGAGGTGGAAGTCGTTATTTGAGCCAGCGGGGCCGTCGGTGCCAACGCCAACGTGGAGGCCGGCAGCAAGTTGTTTGAGAACAGGAGCAATGCCGCTAGCGAGTTTCATGTTGGAGGAGGGGCAGTGAGCGATGCCGACCTTCTTGCGGGCAAGCGTAGCGATGTCAGCATCATCTACCCAGATGACATGTGCAGCCACAGTAAGACCGTCGAAGATACCCCATTCGTTGAGCACCTGGACAGGAGTCTTGCCGTGTTGTTTGATCATGTCATCGTTTTCGCGTTTGGTCTCGGAAACGTGGATGATGAGAGGCTTGTTGTACTGGTTGGCCAGTTTGCGGCAGTTCTGGAGAGTTTCGCGAGTATTGGTGTAACGCGCGTGGGGGGCGACGGCCGGGGTAATGAGGGGGTCGCTTGAGAACTTCTTGAAGAAATCTTCGGTGCGTGCCAGGGAGTCGGTTGGGGTTTTGGCGTCAGCTACGGGGAAGCCTATGATGGTCTGGCCGAGAACGGCGCGAAGGCCGGCGATTTTGGTGGCGCGGGCGATTTCTTCCTCAAAATAATACATGTCGGTGTAGGTAGTCGTTCCCGAGAGCATCATCTCCAGGCAGCCGAGCATGGTGCCCCAATAACAAAATTCGCGGGTGACATTGCGGGCTTCGGCAGGGAAGATGAATTTCTCAAGCCAGTCCTGAAGACGCTTGTCGTCTGCAATGCCGCGCAGGAGTGACATGGGGATGTGAGCGTGGGTATTGATCAGGCCCGGGATCAGGATCGAGTTGGGATGTGCGACGCGGCGCGCGCCCTTGTATTCGCGCTCGATTTCCGCACGCGGCCCTACGGCCAGAATCTTTGCCCCTTCGATAGCAACGGCGCCATCGGTGAGCACGCGACGCTGGGCATCCATCGTGACAATCGTACCGGCGCTTAGAATGGTGCGTTGCGGGGCTGCGAATGCTGAACCCGCAACGGCGAGACTAAACGAACGACGACTGATTGAAGGGGTGCGGAAGAAGTTCTGCGAAGGTATAACGGCGTTCTGTTTCATTGGCTCCACATAGAATGATCTCAAGTTCGGGGCCAAAGAATTCTGCCATTACCTGGCGGCATAGACCACAGGGTGCAGCCGGTGTTGAGGAGTAAGTGCAAATGACGATGCGGCGGAAGTGACGATGGCCTTCTGAAACGGCTTTGAAGATGGCAACGCGTTCGGCGCAAAGTGTTGCACCATAGCTCGCGTTTTCAACGTTGCAGCCGGTGAAGATGGTGCCATCGTTGGTTTCGAGGGCACAGCCAACTTGATATTTCGAATAGGGGGCGTAGGCGGCACATTGTGCGGTGCGGGCTTGCTCGATGAGGCTCATACTGACGGAAGCATAGCGCGGATCAGGCTGATGAATTGTGCGCTCACATCGCGGCCGGTTTCGAGAACTTCGCCGTGGTGGATCTTTTCGTTGGTGATGCCGGCAGCCATGTTGGTAACGCAGGAGAAGGCTACGACTTCAGCACCCATGTGATTAAGTGCGATTGCTTCGGGTACGGTAGACATCCCAACGAGGTCTGCACCGATGATACGGAGATAGCGGATCTCGGCTGGGGTTTCGTAAGTGGGGCCGGAGAGGCAGGCATAGACGCCCTGATGCAGGGTGCTGCCAATGCGCTGTGCAGTATCGAGGGCGAGCTGCCGCAGCCGAGGAGAGTAGCAGAAGGTCATGTCCGGGAAGCGCGGCCCCAGCGAGTCGTCGTTAGGACCCAGAAGAGGATTAGTGCCCTGGAGGTTGATGTGATCGGTGATCAGAACGAGTGCGCCACGGTTATAGCTCAGGTTGATGCCACCAGCTGCGTTGGTAAGGATCACTTTGCTGGCGCCCAGACGCGCCATCACGCGTGCGCCGAGTACAACTTTGTCGATCGCATGGCCTTCGTAAAGATGGGCGCGGCCTGACATCACGACAACATTGCGGCCTTCGAGTTGGCCGAAGATCAGCTTTCCGGCGTGGCCGACGGCAGTGCTGTGCGGCCAGCCGGGGATGTCTTCATAAGGGATCACGATAGGATCCACAACCTCATCAGCCATTGGGCCCAAGCCGGACCCGAGAACGATAGCAATTTCAGGGCGCACTTTTATGCGCGATTCGAGGTAGGCGATCTGTTCGTTCATAAGAGCATTCCTGCAATGCATGCCGACATGAAGTTAGCCATGGTGCCAGCCATAACAGCCTTAAGGCCGAGGCGGGCAATGTCAGATTTGCGGGTGGGCATCAGAGCACCCATTCCGCCCACCTGAATTGCAACTGAGCTCAGGTTGGCGAAGCCGCACAGGGCGAAGGTGGCAATCGTGAAAGAACGCGGATCGAGCATCGCTTTGACTTTGCCGAGTTCGATGAAGGCAACAAATTCGTTCAGGACAAGCCGGGTGCCGAGGAATTGCCCAATCGTTTGGCAATCATTCCAGGCAACGCCAAGAAGCCATGCTACTGGCGCAAACGCGTAACCGAGCATGGTTTGCAGCGTGGGCGCGCCCATGCCAACGAGGCATCCATTGACGAGTGCGATAAGGCTAAGAAAGGCGATGAGCATTCCGCCGATGTTGAGGGCAAGCTGGAGGCCATCGCCAGCACCACGTGCCGCTGCGTCGATCACGTTGATGCCAGGTTTCTCGACTTCGAGTTTGACATCACCCGAGGTCTCGGGCACTCCGGTTTCTGGCACCAGCATCTTGGCCAGCATGATGGTGGCAGGGGCGGTCATGATGACTGCCGTGAGCAGGTGTTCGATCGAGACCCCGGCAAACTTCACATAGGCTGCCATGGTGGCACCCGAAACGTGAGCCATACCGCTGCTCATGATGGTGAAAAGTTCCGATTCGGTGAGATTGGCGAGGAAGGGGCGAATGGTAAGCGGGGCTTCGGTTTGGCCCATGAAGATAGAAGCAGCAACGTTGGTGGATTCAGCGCCCGAACCACCCATGGTGCGACGCATGACTTTCGCCATGACACCGATAACGATCTGCATCACGCCGAAGTAGTACAGGACGGAAAAGAGGCTGGCGATGAAGATAACAATCGGGAGAACTTGAAAAGCGAAGAGGACGCCGAACTCGGGATTGGCCTTACCAAGCTTGTCGCCAAAGAGGAAGGAGGCACCGTCTTCTGAGTATTTGAGCAGATTGTTTACCGCCGAAGAGGCAACCTGAAAGGCTGAACCTACGGGAGTTTTGAGAACGATTATGGCAAAGCCAAATTGCAAACCGAGGCCCCATAAGAGGAGCCTCGGCTTGATTGCTTGTCTGTTTGTCGATAGTAGGTAGCAGGTTGCCAGGATGACAACCAGGCCAAGTAGGCCGATCATGAGAACTAGCCTACAACTTCGAGAACGATCTCGCGCTGTTCTGGAGCATTATTTGAGATCTTGAAGGAATCTTCGACGATCTCTGCTGCTTCTTCGAGGTTGTTTTCGCTGGTGTGATAGAGGCGGCAGAGAACTGCGCCGGCATCTACCTTGGAACCAACCTTG
>JAPKYY010000344.1 GCA_026394095.1 Acidobacteriota bacterium
GCGCATGCCCGAAATGGATGGCGTGCAATTCCTCACCCAGGCCCGCGAGATCCACCCCGATTCCCGCCGTGTCCTGCTCACCGCCTACGCCGACACTACAGCCGCCATTGCCGCAATCAACGAAGTCCGCCTGCATCACTACCTGATGAAGCCCTGGGATCCGCCAGAACAGAATCTCTACCCCGTTCTCGACGATCTCCTCAGCGATTGGCACGCCGAATACAACCCTCCCTACCGGGGCATCCGCGTCATCGGCCAACGCTGGAATCCAGAAGCCCACCGCATCAAAGACTTCCTCGGACGCCACCACATGCCCTTCCGTTGGGTCGATGTTGTGGAAGCGGTCAAGGACCCCATCCTCAGCCAACACCTCAAACCAAACGCCAAACTTCCAGTTGTTGTCTTCGCCGACCAAACCTCAATCGATTGTCCAGACTCTGAGACGCTAGCCGAAAAACTGGGCCTGCGCACCAAGGCCAGCACGCAGTTCTACGATCTTGTAATTGTCGGTGGTGGCCCGGCCGGTCTCGCTGCTGCAGTCTATGGCGCAAGCGAAGGTCTAAAAACTCTGCTGATCGATCGCGATGCTCCCGGCGGCCAGGCTGCCCTCAGTTCGCGCATCGAAAACTATCTCGGCTTCCCGGCTGGGCTCAGCGGTGGCGACCTCTCCCGCCGTGCCGTAGCCCAGGCTCACAAATTCGGCTGTGAAATCCTCGCCCCACAAGAAGCCACGGGCCTCCGCTCCGAAGGAGACTTTCGAGTAGTCACACTTTCAAACGGCTCAGAGGTTTCTGGCTCTGCAGTCCTGCTCGCTACTGGCCTCAGCTGGCGCAGGCTCAACATCCCCAACATGGACCGCCTCACCGGCGCAGGAGTCTACTACGGAGCCGCAACCACCGAAGCCCCCAGTTGTGAAAACGAAGAAGTCTTTGTCGTCGGCGGCGCCAACAGCGCCGGCCAGGCTGCCATGCACTTCTCCCGCTACGCCCGAAGTGTCAAAATGCTCGTCCGTGGCGATGGCCTCTCGGCCACGATGAGTCAATACCTGATCGCACAGATCGAGGCCACTCCCAATATCGAAGTCATCTCTCATACCGAAGTGGTCGGAGTCGATGGCAACGCTCAACTCGAACAGATCACGCTAGCCAATCGGCAATCCGGCGAGCAAACTGCCATTCCTGCCCGAATGCTCTTCATCTTCATCGGCGCACAACCCCGCACCGGCTGGCTCAAAGGCTCCCTCTGCCTCGACGAACACGGCTTCATTCGTACCGGTCCGCAGCTCAAGAAAGACGGTAAGCTCACAACCAACTGGCCCCTCACCCGCGACCCGCTCCTGCTGGAAACCTCAATTCCGGGCGTCTTCGCCGCCGGCGACACCCGCAGCGGCAGCGTCAAACGCGTTGCCAGTGGCGTAGGCGAAGGTAGCGTTGTCGTCCAGTTCGTCCACCAGTTCCTCGCCGGCCTCTAAATCCTAGCTGTAGAGCCGGTCCCAGCTGCGTTCGTTGTTCCAATTTTCGGTCGGCTCAAAATAGCCGGTACCCGGAGCCAGATGTTGTTTGATCACCTCAGCATTCAGCTCAATCCCAAGCCCGGGCTTCGTCGAGACATTCGCAAAGCCTTTATCGATGATCGGCTTGTCGATTCCTGTTACCATGTCTTCCCACCACTTCACTTCATTGGAATGAAACTCGAGTGCGAGAAAGTTCTCCGTAGCTGCCGCACAGTGCACATTGGCCGCAAACGAAACGGGAGTTCCGGCAAAATGCATCGCCATCGCATGTCCATACTCCATCGCCATGTCACCAATCTTCTTGGTCTCAAGTAAACCGCCTGAACTTGCAAGATCGGGATGGATGATGTCCACCGCATGGTTCTTGCACAACTCGATAAAGGGTTCCTTCAAATAAATATCCTCCCCGGTCAAGGTTGGAATGTTCACAGCCCTTGTAATCTCCTTCCACTGCTCAGTCCACCACCAGGGAATCATGTCTTCGAGCCATGCCAGATTGTGCTTTTCCAGAGCCTTTCCAAGCCGGATGCAACTATTCAAACCGATATGGCCAAAATGATCCGCCGCCAGCGGAATGTCCATCCCGATTACATCGCGAACCGCTGCCACATAATCCGAGAATTGATGTTGCGTCATGCCACTAGTGATGGGCGTCACTCCCAGCGGTGCTGTCACCGCCCCCGGCACCTTCTCTACAAGGTCATAGCCCAGGTCCATCTTTAGCCAGGTGAACCCGGCTCCTCGGCGTTCCTTGAGACGCTCGCCATAAACCTTCGGGTCATGCGACTCGGTCGTATCGCAATAGAGCCTCACCCTGTCACGAAACTTCCCGCCCAGCATCTGATAAACGGGTACGTTGTATGCCTTTCCCGCCAGATCCCAAAGTGCCATCTCTACCCCGCAAACCCCGCCAGCCTGCCTGGCGTGAAAACCAAACTGTTTGATCTTGCGGAAGACCCGGTCCACATTGCAGGGGTTCTCACCCACCAGCCTCGACTTCAGCATCAGCGCATAGCTCACGCTTGCTCCGTCCCGCACTTCACCGTAGCCGTAGACTCCCTGATTGGTATCAATACGCAGGAGCGGACAACGCATCGGTGCCCCCACCACATGTGCAAACCGCACATCGGTAATCTTGAGGTCGCTCGGTTTGGAACTCGTTTTTACATTCCCCTGCCAGGCCTCAATCGTCTCGTTGGCCCAGAATCCGGCAACTGCCGCCGAGCCCGCAAACTTCCTTCTCGATAACCACTGACTGCTCATGACTGGCCTCCTCTCAAGGCGCTCAAAACAGCTACCGCGGCTTCATCTGCAATTTCGATCCCTGTGCAGTTGCATACCGGTTAAACTCCGCGATCATCTCCGGCGTCCAGGCGCTATCAATCTGCCCTGGCGTGTACTTGGATTCGCGCAGCATCTTGTGGCCCCAGTCGTCGCGCAAGCGCGTGATCTCGCTATCATTAGCCACCTCCTCTGCAAGATGCGCAGGAATAAAGGTGACCCCCTCAGGGTCACTCAGCACCACATCCCCAGGCATCACCGTAGCCTCACCAATCTGGATCGGAACATTGATGCCCGTCAGCGTTACGTCGCGGATTGCACTCGGATGAAAGTCCCTGACAAAGACCTGAAATCCCTTGATTTCGCTAATCCCGCTCACATCCCGAACCGCACAGTCACACACAATTCCATTGCCCGTTTTGGTCATGATCGAAGTCGCCAGATTGTCACCAATAATGGTGCCGTTATTTACCTTGCCGAACATATCGATCACCATCACATCCCGCTGAACCAGTGTGTCTATCACCCAGGCATTTTGCCCGCCTCGCCCCACCCGGTTTTCTTTCTTGGCGTTCTGTGTCACCCAGGCATCGAGGTCTGGCCTCTTGGGCAGAAACACTCCCGTCACCGCCCGCCCCACCATGCGCGGCGCTTTGCCGTCACTCCCAACATTCACTGTCTTGAATCCACCAACGAATTGAGAAGGATATCCCCGCCTCCCAAGCACTCCCCATGCTTCTTCCGCAGTTGTCAACTTCAGCCGGTCCAGCACTTCATCCGGCACCTTTGGCCTCCCGTCGGGAAACCTTTCCCCTTTCCAATCGGCGGTCATCCCCGCCCGTTGCTCATTGGAAAACATGCCAATCTGTGCAAACGCCGGAATGGCAAGTAGTGAAGCAACTAACCCAAGTCGCATCATCTCTACTACCTCCTCGAATCCAACATGGATCCTTGAAAGCAGGATCGTATCAGCACAGCAAATCAAAGTCCATCCTCTTTTTTTCAAATTATTAGTTAACGCTCGGTCGGGTCATCCGTATGGATACTCAGACAGACTATGGGAACAATAAAACCGCGCGCTGAACTCCTGCCAGGCACCCTCGATATGTTGGTGCTCAAAACCCTCACCAGGGGCAAATTTCATGGCTATGCCATCGCACAATTGATCCAGCAGCTTTCCACAGGCGTTCTACGGGTAGAAGAAGGCTCGCTCTACCCTGCCCTGCAACGTCTGGAGCTCAATGGCTGGATTGAGGGCGAATGGGGCCTCTCCGCCAATCAGCGCCGCGCACGCTTCTACAACCTCACCGCCGAAGGCCGCAAGCAGCTCAAATCAGAATCCTCCCGTTACCACCAAGTCATTGGT
>JAPKYY010000020.1 GCA_026394095.1 Acidobacteriota bacterium
AGCGGGCATGGCCGTGGAGCTTTGCCGATGTCATGTACTTCGTCAGGATGCGATCTTTGCCTTTGACCATCCGGTCATAGTAGGCAAGCACTTCGGCTGGCCCGCGCGAGACTTCTCCGTTGGCCCAGACTACGGTGACATTCTCGTCCATCTGCCTGGCCATAAGATCGAGGCTCTGAGAATTGATGCTGCTTTCCACGGCATGGAAGATCTTGAGCAATTGCTCGCGGTCTGCTGCGTGGGGGTCGGGACTCGGGAGATCTTGGGCCATAGTGGTCAGTGTATACAAGAGTAGGATAAGCAGGCGCATGTGGGTGACGATTCACTATCATAATAAGGTGCCAAGTGTCTATGCGTTGAAGCCTGGCTTTCAGAATCTGCTGAGCCCGTGCGTTAAGCGGTTGGCATCGTGGGGAGTAACTCCGAACCAGGTGACCCTTTTGGCGTGTGGACTTTCTGTAACGCTAGGCTTCTATCTCGCCTTCGGAAACCGGGTTTGGATTTTGCTTCCGATCTTTTTGCCTCTTCGTATGGCCTTGAACGCGATAGATGGGATGCTGGCACGGAACTATGACCAGGAAACTAGAATTGGGGCGGTTCTCAATGAACTTTGCGACCTGATCTCTGATGCGGCTTTGACTCTGCCATTTGCTTATGTCGTCGATCCGCTTGTGGTTGGTGCAGCCATATTTTTCGCTGTGCTGACGGAGGTGGCAGCCATCCTGGGTGGAGGGCCGCGAAGGAATCATGGGCCGTTCGGCAAGAGTGATCGTGCCGTTGTGTTGGGCTTCTGCGGGGCCTGGCTGTGGCTCGGATGGCCAGCCCACGAAGCGGTAGCACTGGCATGGATTGCACTGTGCGTGGTTACAGTATGGAATCGGGGGAAGGCATTCGCGGAATGACAAATACGGAACAACTTGTTGAGGAACATCGATTCGCCACGCGAGACGGAGTCGATCTATTCTTTCGCTATTGGCCTTCGAAGGGGCAGCGCAAAGGGGCGATCCTGTTGCTGCACCGCGGACATGAGCACTCGGGCCGAGTAGCGCATCTGGTGGATGAATTTGGGCTTGCCGATTACGCGTTCTTTGCTCTTGATGCCCGGGCTCATGGCCGGTCTGGCGGGGAGCAGGGGCCAGAGACAACGATGTCGACTTTTGTTCAAGACCTCGACGATTTCGTCCGCCACCTCGGGGACGCCTTCGACGTTAGCGAGGGAGACCTTGCCGTAGTCGCTCAAAGTATCGGCGCCGTGATTGCAGCGGCCTGGGTGCACGATTATGCTCCCAGGCTTCGCTGCCTGATTCTTGCCTCACCCGCCTTTCAGGTGAAACTCTATGTGCCGTTTGCCCGTCTGGGACTGGCCATTGGCCATGCCATACTCGGGGATTTTTTCGTGAAGTCTATGGTTAGGGGCAACGCCCTTACACAAGACAAAGAGCGTGCTGCATCGTATGCCACAGACCCCCTGATCAAGCTGCCGATCTCGGTGCGGGTGTTGCTGAGCCTCGACCAGCTGGCTGCGCGAATTGTGGATGATGCCGGGGCGATTCGAGTGCCGGTGCAGATGTTAATTTCCGGGAGCGACTGGGTGGTTAAAGAACAACCACAGCGTGAGTTCTTTGATCGCCTTGGCACCAAGGATCGCGAGTGGCACGCTTTCGCAGGTTTGAGACACGACACTCTGGGAGAGCGCGACCGTCACCTGCCCATTGCCAAGGCACGTGCTTTCATCGAGAGGCACTTCGCCCAGGAACAGAAGCAGGAACTGGATCTGCTC
>JAPKYY010000802.1 GCA_026394095.1 Acidobacteriota bacterium
TCCGCGTGGCGACAGAAGTTCTTGAGAAGGCTGGCATGCCCAAGCTCAAGTATTATGTCGGCACGATGATTGAAATTCCGCGTGCGGCGATCACTGCTGATGAAGTGGCACAGTACGCAGAGTTCTTCAGCTTCGGCACCAACGACCTGACTCAGACGACGATGGGGTTGAGCCGCGACGACTATACGAAATTCAACGCTCACTACGAGAACCTGAAGATCTTCAAGACAGATCCTTTCGGTTCCCTCGATCAGGAAGGTGTCGGCAAGTTGATCTCGATGGCAATCGAGCTCGGCCGCAAGACCCGTCCTGACATCGAAATCGGCATCTGCGGCGAGCATGGTGGAGATCCGGATTCGGTGGCCTTCTGCTACCGCGTCGGGATGAACTATGTAAGCTGCTCACCGTACCGTGTACCGATCGCCCGCCTGGCCGCAGCGCAAGCCGCAATCGCCAAGGGTTCGAAGACGGAAAACCGCACAGCCTAACAGCTAGCAAACAAGAAAGGGGCGGCCTTGGGAGTTTCCCAAGGCCGCCCCTTTTCTTTTGCCCCATTCCAGCCCTACGCGGAAGCGTGGGGATCCCAAATCACATCCCGGATTGTCCCCGCTCAGCCGTCTGCGCCAGGAACAACTCCACCCGATCCGTCGTCCAGGTTGCAACGCCGCAGCCGAAGAAGTCGGTGTCTTCAGTCCAGATGGCACAGTTTAGGGCAAGCGCGGTAGCGAGGATGGGCCAATCATCCTCGTCACGGCGTGAGATCCTTTGCCGCGCAAGCAATTCAAAGCTTTGGTAGGTCTCGGCCTCGACACTTTGCACAAGCTTCCCCAGTTGCGTCAGCATCGCCATAGCAGGAGGCACCGGCATTTTTCGACGTTCCAGGATTTGAGGAAGAGACTCCCGTGCTTCCTCAAAGGCCGTATCAGGCGCCACAAAGTCAACGTGTTCAGCGTAGTCACGCAACAAGCCGAGAACGCGAGACCCCAGTACGCCGCGAATCAGAATGTTCGCGTCCAGCACTAGCATCGCTAGCTCTTCTGAGTCCGCCGTTGACGGCGCAATTCCTTGAAGTCTGCAACAATCTCGTCTTCGCTAGTTCCAGCCGCCAGAATCAATTCCTGCATCTTTTCGCCGGCGACACGAAGAGCCTCCAGATCCGCAAGATTCGGCTTGGGCTTGGTAGGGACATAAATTCCGATCGTCGCGCCGTGACGAGTAATCGCTACCGGAGTTTTCGATTCGAGGTAATCGGACAGATGCTCACGAAACTCCCGAATTCCAACTTTTGTAGTTTGCATATGGTTCACTTTTGCGTACACAATGATAACGCAATTGTGAAGGCTCCGTCCTTTGCGGCCACTGCCCGCAGTAGTCAGCGCAGTAATATTGCTCTAGTCGGCCCCACCCTGTCCGCTAGCCCCGCCTTCCTCGTCAGCACTCAAAAAGGTGCTGTAATGAGCAAAAAGAAAATCCCATGATCGATATCACCAAGGACATCCAGTCGCTCACCACCTTCCGGCGCAGATCGGGCGATTTTATGAAGCAGCTGAAGAAAACCAAGCGCCCAGTTGTGCTCACGGTGAAGGGTAAGGCTGAAGCAGTGGTACAGGACGCTGTATCGTATCAGCGGCTTCTCGATCTTGCAGCGCAGGCGGATTTTCACGAGGGAATTCGTCAGGCACTCGAAGAATCAAAGCAAGGCAAGGCAAGACCCTTGGAAGAATTCCTGGCGGACTTTGAAGCGACGCATGGCATGCGCCGTTAGCATTGTCCCTAGAGCCGAAAAGGATCTGGCCCGAATCTACGCCTACATCAACGCTGCTACATCGGATGCAGCTTATGCGTGGTACGTCGGGCCGGTGGAACAAATGTTCACGCTTAAGAACAGTCCGCTACGCAACCCCTCGACCCCGGAAGACCCCAAATACCGGCATTTGCTTTACGGCAAAAAGCCAGATGTGTACCGCGTGATCTACCGCGTCATCGAAAGCACAAAGCTGGTTGAAATTCTTACGATCCGGCACGGGGCCAGAGTTCCGTTTAAGCAGGAAGCAATGTGAGCGAAGACGCCCTACATCTTCATCTGAATCGAGGGCCGCGAGAGCTTTGGGCAACGCGAGCCAGGCGCTACGAGCGGGTCTGGCCCAAGCCAATCAATCCCATCACCCGCGCGTCCTGCCACCCCGACGAAACTTGGGAAAACTCTGAGGCCGCCCCTTCTCTTTCACACTCGCAGTAGTCAGGGCAATAATGCTACTCCACTCCACACTCGAATAAACATCAATCGGAGAAGGCTGCTTCAGCGCCACCGCCTCAAAAAACGCCCGCAGCGTAAACCAGTCGGCTCCGCCATGTCCGCTAGCCTTCGCCTTCCCACCTTCTGTCTTCCACCGCGCATCTTCATACTTATCCTCGTAAGGCGCCCAATCGCCCCACACATTCTCCTGATGCACACCCTCCAGCCAGATACTCTTCTGCCCTTCGGAATCCCGATACACACCCTTGGTGCCCTGCAACAAATAATGGGTCGTACTCACCGTAGGCCGAGCCGAGACAATATCAAGCCGAATCTCGATCAGCTTGCCCTTCTCGGTCTGAATCAGAGCAATGTTGGCATCCCCGCTATAGGGAATCACCCCGGCAATCCGTGCCGCAGGCGCAGAGAGGGCCGTAAGCGTCGCAAAGCGGTCATCGAGCCACTGCGCCACCGGCCCAATCGAGTGCGTGGGATACCAGTTGGCCGTATCATTCATCAAGCGGCCCCGCCAGGTAGGCACCCCCGGCTTGGTATACCCGAGCCCCGGCAGCGAATGCAGATAAGCGCAATCGGCATAAGTGATCTCCCCAAACACCCCAGCCTTCACCATGGCGAGAACGGCAAGGTTCGAGCGGTAATAGCAACAATTCTCGGCCATCATATAGAAGCCACGATTCCGCTCCACAGCTTCTACCAACTCCCAGCATTCCTCGAGAGTCACCGCCGCCGCCACTTCGCTCAACACAGCCTTGCCGCGATCCAGTGCATCTACGGCAATCCGGGCATGAGTCTGTTCCGGAGTCGCAATCAAGACGGCATCTACATTCGAAAGATCGAGCAGCTTCCGGTAATCGGTAAAGGCCGTCTGCCGGGCGGGATCGATATCGCAAAGCGCAGTGATCTCAACATTGGGAATACTACGAGCCACACGAGCCAGCGAGGTACCGCGATTTCCCATACCGATGATCCCCAACCGAACCGTAGGAGCCGCAAGAAAAGCAGCAAGAAAATGGCGTCGCAGCATCTTCAGATTTTAATCCCGACCGCAGCCCAGCCGCGAAAAAAACCACTTCTTCGATATCGACAAGAGGATCAACTTCAACTCGGAGTCGACAACAAATCATTTGCCCTGTTTATTTTTTCGCTCAAGCGCACGGGAGATGTACTCACCCTCCAACTGCAGATACGAATACTCTAATTGCAGATAATCCAGGGCAACGGGATCAGCAATTCTTGAGAGTGCAAATATTGCCATCTGTCGATCTTCCCGATTGGTCATCACCCGGTGCGCAGAAATCAAGGCAGGCACAGCTTCGGCGCCAATCTGAACAAGCGCCGCCACAGCTGCCCGCCTCTCCAGAATCACCTCTTCAGACTTAAGAGAAGTATTCATGTCCCATCCGCGCTCCAGCCCTAAATTCTGAATCAGAAAGGGAATTGCGGCCTTTGCACGAAGCTTCCCGAACGCGTCGGCAAGGCCAACCTTCAACTTCAAATGTCGAATCTCATTGCTTGGGCGCTCGGCAAGATCAAGGAGGGTCTTCAAAACGAGAGGATCCGCGGGGCTAAGCTCCGCAACAGCCTTTCCTCTTGTCTTCTCGTTCGAAAGCAAGTCAGCAAGCGACTCGGGCGTCGGCACTTGGGCATTGCAATCGAGCAGAGCGAGAATCCCAAGCAAGACCAATCTTGGACATTTCATAACTATGTTTGATTGCATCGATGTTCAGATGCCCATCTTGTCCTTTGTAGAGTTACTCAAAGCTTGGTCGGCACGGGATAATCTTGTTTGCGTTCGATTCTGAGCCCAG
>JAPKYY010000269.1 GCA_026394095.1 Acidobacteriota bacterium
GAAAGCATGATGGCATCGGTGCCGTCATAAATTGCGTTGGCAATGTCGCTTACTTCGGCGCGCGTGGGTGTGGCATTCTCGATCATGCTCTCGAGCATCTGGGTTGCCGTGATGACGAACTTGCCCATGCTGCGGGCTCGCTGGATGATGGTTTTCTGGATTGCCGGTACCTTCTCCATGGCCATCTCAACGCCGAGATCGCCGCGAGCCACCATTACCCCATCGCTTTCGGCAAGGATGGCATTGAGGTTTTCTACGGCCTCGGGCTTCTCGATTTTGGCAATTACCTGCGCCTTGCTTTCGCGCTCTTCGAGGTAGAGCTTCAGACGCAGCACATCGTTTGGTTGACGGACGAAGCTAAGCCCGATGAAGTCGACTTTCTCCTCGAGGCCAAATTGCAAATCGGCCTTGTCTTTCTTCGAAAGTGAAGGAGTGCTGATGGCGACACCAGGCAGATTGATTCCCTTGCGATTGCTGACCGGGCCGCCGATCACGACCTCACATTTGGCAGTGGTGCCGTCAGAGGAGATAACTCGAAGCTTGACCGTGCCGTCGGCAATCAGGATGCTGTTGCCGGGCTTTACGTCCCGGGCAAGCTCGGTGTAAGTGGTAGAGGCGATCTGGTTTGTCCCCAGCACTGGCTCGGTTGTGATGGAGAAGATGTTGCCCTTGGACAGCACACAGCCGCCATTTTCAAAGTCGCCCAGGCGGATCTTTGGCCCCTGGAGATCGAGCAATATGCCCGCGTGCACGCCCATCTCTTTGGCAGTTTCGCGAACGATACGAATCCTTCGGACGTGTTCTTCTTTTTGCCCGTGGCTCGCATTGAGCCGAAAGATATCGACTCCAGCCTCAAGGAGCTTGCGGATCATTTCAGGTGAGTCGGTGGCAGGACCCAGGGTGGCTACGATTTTTGTACTTGGCATTCGGTTATTGGGGGGATTCATCTGAAAACAGCAGACAGGGCCTTACAATACTCATTATGCCCATCTACCAGGCGATCGTCCTTGCGATTGTCCAAGGATTCACCGAGTTTTTACCAATTAGTAGTTCTGCCCACCTGTTTCTGGTTCCCTGGCTGATGGGATGGCCCGATCAGGGCCTCGATTTCGACATCGCTCTACATATCGGCACCCTCGCCGCAGTACTGATCTATTTCTTTAAGGACTGGTTACAGATTCTGGCTCAGGGCTTTGGGATCAACTACGGCGGGGATGAGGAGCTCAAGAAAAACCCGAAGCTGCTTTGGTATCTGGTGCTGGCATCGGTGCCTGCCGGCCTGATCGGGCTCAAGTTCAAAGATCAAATTGAGACGACACTTCGCAGCCCATTTGTAATGGGTACGATGTTGATCCTGATCGGGATTCTGTTGTGGGTGGCGGAGCGCTACACCCAGCGCCTGAAGCACATTGGTGAGCTGACGCTGGTGGACACATCAATGATCGGGCTATCGCAGGCGCTGGCACTGGTGCCGGGTACTTCGCGAAGCGGCATCACGATCTCGACGGGTCTGTTTCGGGGCCTCACACACTCGGCAGCCGCCCGATTCTCTTTTCTTTTGTCGACGCCGATTGTTGCCGCCTCGGGGCTGAAGTCGGTGTATGACCTCACCAAACACGGGCTGAGCGAAGGCATGCTGATGCCTTTTATCGTGGGAATTGCTGGTAGCGCGATTGTTGGATTGGGCGTAATTGCCTTCTTTCTCAAGGTGATCCGCAAGCATGGGTTGACCCCCTTCATTGCATATCGAATCATTTTTGGCATAATAGTGGTCGCTCTGGCATTTGTCCGTTCACGCGGATGAAGCTTTTAGGTCCAACTACACACAAGCGCCTTAACGAGGTGCTCGCATTCGTGTTTTTATTCATAGGCCTGGCAAGTATGCTCAGCCTGATATCCTACTCGGCGATCGACCCGAGCTGGAATACTGCCACGAGCGTCGTGCGACCCTCCAACCTGATGGGGCGTTTTGGTTCCCACCTGAGTGACGTCTGCTTTCAGCTTTTTGGGCTCTCGAGCTTCGTCATCCCGGCACTGATATTGTTGCTGGCCTGGAAGTGGATGCAGTCGAAGCCGATTGAAGCAGCCGGGATCAAGGTAGCGGGTGCGCTGCTATTCGTCCTCGGGGCTTGCACGAGCTTCTCGCTTGCACCGGGTGCGCGGGCTTTCTCTGGGTCCATTCCAGCAGGCGGCGTCTTTGGCATGTTGCTTGCCGACATGCTGGTTTTCTACCTGAACTTTACGGGCGCTGCTTTGTTGACCGCTACGGTGCTGGTGGTGTCGCTTTACCTGATCTCAACCTTTTCGGTCGCCATATTGCTGGAATGGCTGGCTGTGCCTACGGCTATGTTGCAGGCTGTGATCAAGGTGTTCCGCAAGTTCCGGATGCCGAAGTTTGAATTTTTCAAACGGCGCCCGGCCAAGCCTCGCCCTGCCAAAGCGGACGAAGATGAAGTGCCATCGATTGTGCAGAAACGCCGTATGCCACCGCGCCGCACTGAAGACGATGGGGCGGATCTGCCGCCCTGGGA
>JAPKYY010000349.1 GCA_026394095.1 Acidobacteriota bacterium
CTTGACGAAGCCTTCGCGGGGTTTGCCGCCGACGCGCTGGGTGGGGGAATCGGGAGTCTGGTGTTCCGGGTGAGCCTGTTCGAGCACCTGCAGTTCGCGGATGAGCGTGTCGTACTGGGCATCGGAAATAACTGGAGCATCGAGCACGTAGTACTGATGCTCGTGGTGTTCGATATTGGCGCGCAGTTCGGCTATGCGAAGCGCAATGGATGAAGCGGCTGGGACCATGAGGACGCTAAGCTATAAGTTTAGCGATCTCCCTTGAGCAATTACCTGATTTATAACCCCGTCGCCGGAAAAATTCGACGTAACCCGCAGATGATCCCCCAAGTTCTGGAAACACTGAGAGCCAATCATGTTTCAGTTGAGGCCTTGCCGACCACTGGCCCGGCTACGGCGCAGGGGCTGGCGCGGGATTGCGTCGCCAAGGGTGCAGGTATAGTTTTTGTTGCTGGTGGGGATGGCACGATCAACGAAGTAGTGAACGGACTGGCCGGATCTGCAACTGCTCTTTGTGTTCTACCCGGTGGTACCGCAAACTGTCTAGCTGTCGAATTGGGCATTGGTACGAACCTCCTGGCCGCTGCCCGCCTGACCAAGAGCTGGCAGCCCCAACGCATTTCTCTCGGTCTCTGCACCCCTCTTGATGGGCCATCGCGCTACTTTGTGGCAATGGCTGGAGCTGGTGTGGACGCGCAGATTGTAAGAGACGTGGACCCCGGTTTGAAGCGCAAGCTTGGGAAAGTAGCCTACTGGGTTGCCGGCCTGATGGCTTCCTTTCGAGTGCTGCCTGAGCTCTACGTCAAATCGGTACACGGGGAATCGCAAGTTAGCTTTGCCCTGGCGAGCCGGGTGAAGAATTATGGCGGCGACCTCGAAATCGCCAAGTCGATCCGCCTCACCGATCCGCATTTTGAAACGGTTTTGTTTGAAGGGCGCTTCGCGGTGAGATATCTGAAGTATCTGGCTGGAGTTCTGGTGAACAAGCACCGGGGGATGAGCGGAGTGCATGTACACCATGTGGACCAGCTGGAGCTTCGGGCGGTGAATGGGGTGCCGATCTATCTGCAACTGGATGGAGAAGAATGTGGCCAGTTGCCGGCCAGATTTGAGATCGCGCGCGAGGCGCTGACGATTCTCACGCCAAAGCTTTTCTGACGCATGGATCCCGTTACACATACTGCGGTTGGTTTGACGATTGCTCAGGCGGGCGGCAAACGCCTGACCGAGAATTGGGCTTGGGTGATAGTGCTTGCCGCGAGTGCCCCGGATGGCGATTTCTTTTTCGCCCGTTATGGAAGCCTTGATATCCTGCCGTGGCATCGTAATTTTACACACTCGCTTGCCTTTGCCCCGGTGCTGGCGCTTGCCGTTGTAGTTTTTGTCAGGTATGTGTTGCGGCGAGAGGTGCAGCTTAGAGGGGCATTTGTCCTTGCCCTGCTGGGAGTGCTCTCTCATGACTTGCTGGATTTCCTGACGTTTCGGGGTACGCGTCTGTTAATGCCCTTTAGCGATGAAGTGTTTGCTCTGCAAATTGCTTCTTATCGAGACCCGGGATTCTATGTTCTGTTGGCGCTGGGCTTTGCTGTGCCTATGCTTTCGAACCTCGTCAATCAGGAGATTGGATCGAAGAAGAGTTCGGGCATCGTTAGTGCCTGGGTTTCAATTTGCCTTTGTGTGACATGGTTTGTTGGCCGATTTCTGTTTCATGAGCAGGCGGTTGCCGAGCTGAATTCGCGGATCTACAATGGACGCTCGGCCACGCGCGTGGAAGCACTTGCCACAATGAATCCATTTCGCTTTGTTGGCCTGGTAGATAGCCAGGACTTTCAGAAAATTCTTGAAGTGCATTTGCTCGAGGCGTTTGATCCCGAGGACGGGCAGCCGCTTTACAGGCCGGTGCCGAGTGTCGAGGCTGGCCGCGCCCTGCGGATTGCGGGTAATACGAGAAGCGCGCAAATTTTTCTGGCCTGGTCGCGCTGGCCGCGTTGGCAGGTTATACGCATGGATGGCGAAACCAGGTGGGTTGTCTCGATTGAGGATATTGCGACCGAGCCGGATCAAAAGCGGCCTCGCGTTGTGATCAAGCTGGACGAAAATTACGCGATACAGTCGGAGGTATATGAGCGTGTTAAAGGTTTCCTTGGCCTATGACGGTGCGGTGGTGGCTGAAGTACCAGAGACCCCGATTACAGAGCTTCCTCAAATTCTGCAACGAGGTGAAGCCGCTGCGCGGGTAATGGCAGGGATGAGCCGCGACGAGCGTGCCTCTATCCTGTTTCGCGCGAGCCAGCGCATGCTTGAGGCCAAGGCCGATCTTGCCAGGACCATTGCTCTTGAAAGCGGCAAGCCCATTCGTGAGGCTCGTATGGAAGTAGACCGGGCGGCGGCCACGTTGTGGTTTAGCGGAGAAGAAGCGCATCGTCTGGCTGGAGAAGAAGTGCCGATGGATGCTGCCGCGCATGGCAAGGGGCGTGTGGGTTATACGATCCGGCAGCCGCTTGGAATGGTGGCTGCAATCACTCCGTTTAACTTTCCGCTGAATCTGAGCATGCACAAGGTTGGCCCGGCGATTGCCGCTGGCAATTCGATCCTGCACAAGCCTGCA
>JAPKYY010001067.1 GCA_026394095.1 Acidobacteriota bacterium
GGCGGCACCGGCCGTTGGGGTGTCGGCTGCAGCACCTTCCGCGAAGGCGGCGTCCCCCACCAGCTCCTGGTCTTGACTGACCTCACCCGTCCCTTGCGCGAAGAAGAACTCCAGGCCTGGCAGCGCCTCGTCCGCGTTCTCGGTCACGAGCTCAACAACTCGCTAGCCCCGATCAAATCCATCGCCGGCAGCCTCGGCAACATCGTCGAGCGCGATCCTCTCCCAGAAGACTGGAAAGAAGACATGCGCCACGGCCTCAATATCATTGGCTCCCGTGCAGAAAGCCTGCAGCGCTTCCTCAGCGCCTATACACGGCTCGCGAAACTCCCCAGCCCAACACTCGCCCCAACACCGGTAGAACCACTCGTCAGAAGAGCCACCGCCATGGAGCTGCGCAAGAAAGTCGAAATCGTCCCGGGCCCTGAATTTACGATCGAAGCCGATTCTGACCAGCTCGAGCAAGTCCTCATCAACCTCACCAAAAACGCAGTAGAAGCCGGCGGCGACGTCCGCATCGGCTGGGGCCGCACAACCCTTCTGGCCGGGCCCAGACTCGAGATCTGGATCGAAGACGGCGGCCCCGGCCTCTCCAACACTGCAAACCTCTTCGTACCCTTCTTCACCACCAAACCCGGAGGCAGCGGCATCGGCCTTGTCCTCTGCCGCCAGATCGCTGAAGCTCATGGCGGTACATTGGAATTGAAGAACAACACAGGCAAACCGGGTTGCACGGCACGCCTGTATCTTCCTTTGGGACCGCATGATTCACTGGCTGCTCCTCCTGGCCTTACAGTATGACCCGAACCTCTCTCCGAAGTTCTCTGAGTCCTCGCGTCTTCTCCAGCAACAACGTTTCCCGGAAGCCATTTCGATTCTGGAAACTCTGACCAAAGAAAAGCCTGCAGTCGGGGAATACTGGTTTGCCCTTGGTATCGCTCAAGCCGCCAGCGGAAACTCGACAGCCTCCCTCGCACCTCTCGAAAAAGCCTGCACCATCCCAGACCGCGTCGCAAGAGCCTGTTACCACTGGGGCCGCCAGCTCGATCAGGCCTACCGCGGGGCTCTCGCCGAGAGTGCCCTCCGCCCCAAAAACTCCGCCGAGATCCAACTCCGCTACAGTGCTTTCCTCATCCGTCAGGGCAAGATCGAAGCCTCCCTCTGGCAACTCGATCAGGTCATCCGCAAGCAACCCTTCTTCGGCATTGCCTGGCGCGAAAAAGCTGGCCTCTTGATGGCTGTCGGTAGAAAAGAAGACGCCGCCGACGCCCTCGAACAAGCCATCGCCCACGGCGAGCGCAATCGCGAAAACCTCCTTCTCCTCAGCCGTCTATATGCCGAGTTAGGCAACAAGGATAAGGCTCAGTCCTACAAAAACGAAGCCACCCCTCAATGAGCCAGAGCTATCCGGGTTTCTAAAGTAATCACCTGCTGCTCAGCCTTGGCCGCCTCGGCAAAGCGTTGCTGTTCGCGCATCAGCTTCGCATACAAAAGATAGGTGCCGCGAAGCGAAGACGCACTCACTCCGATCGATTGCCGCGTCATCTCGATCGACTTCTCCAGCGCCGCAATCGCCGCTTGCTCCCGCTTCCGTTTGATCTCAATATGCGCCATCAAGTAAGCCGCATCGGCCTGCCCCATCGTGTCCATTTTGCCAGGATGCATCAACCTCTGAATCCTCAACTCAGCCGCCTCCCACTTTCCCTCGTAGTATTCAACCCAGGCCAGCATCTTCTCTGCCGCGCTCTGGTTCTTTCCCCCGAGCCCAAGCGCTTCTTCGATCGAGACGCGCGCCTGCTGCCAGTGATGCTCAGCTATCTCGAGGTTGGCCAGACTCAGCAACACCTGCGCCCTCACTGGATGCTGATGCGGCACCGCCTCAAGCGCCGCCAGGAAATGCCCCCGTGCCTGCTTCATCTTGCCAATCGCCATTAGGCTCGTCCCCAGATTGTTTCGCAATGCCACAACCGATCTCCAGTTGGGCTTCTCCATCTGCTTTTGAATCTCCAGCGCCTGCGATAGATGCCGCAGCGAATCGGCGAATCGCCCTTCCAGCTTCTCCACCAAGGCAACATTTACATAAGCGTCGGCCTGGCACTCTCCCGCCGCAAGCCTCTCACTCAATACCTGACGAAACAGCTTACCCGCCGTCTTCCAGTCTCCAGTGGCACCATAGAGCGACCCGAGATTGCTCAACGAAATCCAGGTCTCATGGTGCCGGGGGCCATATTCGATGCGCCGTATCCCAAGCGATTCCTCTACCAGCGCAAAGCCCTCTGAGGCTCGTCCCTGATCCTTAAGTAGCATCGCCAGATTATTCAGCACCACCGCTCGTTGCCGTCGTCCAGCCCACGGCAGGATTGCGCGATACTGCATCTCCGCCCGCTCATACTGGGCCTCCGTATGAAGCACATGCGCCTGCGCATTGCTTGTGACGATCCAGTCCGGGCTCAACAAGGGCATCAATAGAATTGGCATGACTGAAGATGACATCCAACTTCAAACTCGAACAGAGCCATTCCCGCAAACTCAACCACGCCACTTATGGTGCCAATTGGCCATCACTCCGTGGTGCCACTCTGGCATTTCACCTGCCTTCTGGCCGATGATGAAATAGGCCATGCAACATCCAAGTTTGACGATGAACATGATCCAGTTAGACCCCGCCCGGTCTGATTCGATGCAGTTCCAGTTGTACTCATCTATGCGTGAAGCGATTGTCAGTCGCCAGCTCCAACCCGGCGGCCGCCTTCCTTCCACCCGAGAACTCGCCACCCGTTGGGGTGTCTCCCGCAACACCGTCATGGGCGCATTCGATCAGCTCATCGCCGAAGGTTATCTAGAAGGCCGTCAGGGTGCCGGAACCTTCATCACCAGTCGCGTCCCGGAATCCTACTTCCGCGCCTCCAGCTCTGGCCGCGAAGCCTGTACCGCCATTGCCGAACGTCGCGCGGCAGAACTCCGCACGCGCCTTAAGCAGTCCCATTCTCGCGGGTGTCCACGATACCCTTTGCTTCCGCTCAGGCCAACAGTTCCTGCTCTCGATCAATTCCCCACGCATATCTGGGAGCAGAACCGGCGCGCTGTTCTCCGGCATGGCGAAAATTCTTTGCTCACCTACGGTGACCCCCTTGGCTACTGGCCTCTCCGTCGCGCAATCGCCTCCTATCTGCGCGATAGCCGAGGGTCTATGAACGCTTTGCCTGCCGTATGCAATCAGTTGGCATAGATCGGGAGGGTATGAATATCAACGGTGGTCGCGGTCTGCTGGGTCCCGCTCGGCTCATCCATGTCAGCCCTTCACACCAGTTCCCACTCGGCAGCACAATGAGTCTCGAGCGCCGCCTCCAGCTTCTCGACTACGCCCGCGAAACCGGAGCCTATATCCTCGAAGACGATTACGACAGCGAGTATCGCTACGAAGGTAAACCCATTGCGAGCCTGCAGGGCTTGGATCAAAACGGATCCACAATCTACGTCGGTACTTTCAGCAAGGTTCTCTTTCCTTCGCTTCGTCTCGGCTATCTCGTCGTACCTTCCGGCCTTGTCGATCTCTTCGAACATGCCAGATCTTGCATCGATGGGAATCCCACACTCGTTGATCCAGCCACCCTTGCGCTTTTTATGGAAGAAGGCCACTTTGCCCGTCACATCCGGCGAATGCGCTCTCTTTATAAAGAACGGTTGGAGGTTCTGCAGGACGCCGTTCACAAGCGCCTCAAAGGTGCGATCACCTTGGAAGGACAGCAGTGCGGCATGCATACTGTCGGTAAACTGCAAGCCTCCATGGACGATGAATATCTCAGCCAGCAGCTTCTAAAACAGGGAGTCGTTGTGCATTCCATCAGCCGGTACTGTTGGCAAACCAAAGTCGATCCCGGCTTCGTACTCGGCTTTGCTGGATTTCCGGAATCAGAAATCCGCGCAGCCGTAGACCGGCTTGCCTCTGTGATGGATCAAAAGGAGAATTGGGCGATCGGAGCCTAGTCGCCCTGCGGATAGCCGCTAGGCTCAAACTCACTCTGCCCGCGAACCCGGTTCAACCGGCGGCCTGGCCACTCAAGGCGCATGTCCTTGCTCACTTCATCGAGCATCTCGGTCGTGCAAACCTTCGTCTCCAGCGCAAACGCCCCAAGCAACATGTTGTCGCATACGGCATTGATCAGGCGCGGAATCCCCTGCGTGCGCAAATGAATTTCAGCGAGCAGCGCTTCCGGGAAGATCGTCTGCCCTTCCACACCGCAATGCGCCAGACGGGATTCGATGTACTCAGTGCTCTCTTTTAGCGTAAGCGGCTGCAGGTTGCAACGCAGCACAATGCGCTGTTTCAACTGACGCAGATTCGGTGCATCCAGCTTGCGGTCCAGCTCCGGCTGGCCACTCAGAATAATTTGAAGCAGCTTTCCGATGCGAGGGTTCTCAAGGTTCCCAAGCAAACGAATCTCCTCAAGTACATCCCACTCAAGATTATGTGCTTCGTCAACGATCAGTACACTCGTACGGCCTTCATTCGCCTGTTGAATCAGCAATTGGTTCAACGCAAAAAGCACTTCCGTCTTCGAGGTCCGGTCACAGCGCAGATCGAGATCATAGGCGATCATCTCAAAAAACTGATCCCCGGTGATTCGGGAATTGAAAACAAAGGCAAACTCGACACCGGCCTGCTCCAGGTAGTCACGAAGACACTCAAGCATCGTCGTCTTGCCTGTAGATGAGATTGGCCAATGCCTCCTCATGCTGGGGGCTCCGGTAAAGGAACGCGGGGTCAGGACTCAGGTTAAAAGGGTCTTCTTTGAGACCAAAAAATCCGTTATACATTCAAAAGCCTGTCGGGAATACTTATCGTAACATGTGGCACTTTTTATGAACCCATCCACTCAAGATGGATCCAACCGGGAAGGGCAGCAGGAGTATTTTCGAGATACACCACCCGGCGTGTCTTGGGGAAGGGAAGTCCCGTCGCCAGCGCAGACGCGTAAAACGGCATCTTCTTCAGGATTTCGCGATAGGCCGGAGAACTCGTATCCCCAATCGCTGCTTTGGCGGCAAAGCCTCCACCCCACCCGATTTGAAGCAGGCAGCCACGGTTGCCGCCCTGAATCATATCCAGTCGCTTTTCTAACTCGCCCAGTATCTGCTTCAAGATAGGAAGACCACTGCGCTCGGCATATTGTTTCTGAATCTGAAGCTGATTCGACGCCCAAAGATTGGCCGCATCCGCCATCGGCTGATGACTCGCCTTCTCTTTCCAGGCCCCCTCAAACAGCGTGCCCGGCATAGCCATCTCGGCAAAGGTTGGCGCCGGCTTCCAGTCAACGCTAACTTCTCGCCCTGCTTCACCAGTTTCGCCGTCCGGGTCAAAAAGACTCGAAAGCTCTCCGCAGCCACGGGATTGGAATCACCGATGCTCACCGCACGCATGCGGTCCTTGCCCCGGGAACCCATCGCCGCGCTCTCCTCAGCCTGTGCGGCATACCGGAAGCCACGCTCGTTCTGAAACTGCTGCTCGAGCGCACTAAACAACTTCTCACCACGTTCAGACCACGACTTGTGCACGATCGCCGTCCGCAACGCCCCACGCAACGCACTAGCCGGCAGGTAATGGCCATGAGCGCCCTTCATAAACGTAGGGATAAACAGATCGTCAGCCCGCGTCCGGTCCCAGATCGGAGAATACGCCGGGCTCTCAAACGGAATCCGCCGCAACGCAGCACTCTGAGCAAGCCCGCCCCAGTTCTGGAAGTCAAACTTCTCAGCCTTGCGCAACTGCGTCAGATAACCTTCAAACACCGGCCGCTTCGCCATCAGCGCAAAGATCTTGGTCTGGTCGAGCACATTGACGTGGTCTTTCCACACCATGTAATCGATCGGCGATAGCGCCTGCCCGTCACCTACCAGCGTAGGCGTGAGGATGGTGGCACGATACTTCATTAGTTGTCCTCCTCGACGTAGCGCGGTTCTTCAACGATGTTGGCTTCTTCAACCACATTGGCCTCTTCCACCACAACCGCATCGGTCAGGTAAATATCAGCCAGTACTGCTTCAGGCTCAACCTCGCGACGCTTCACCGGTTCGGCCTTTGCAGGAGGCAGCGGCAACTGGAAGCTCGGCGCCTTCCACGGCACCTCAACGGCAGCGGCAAATCCTGCCCGCCACACCGGATGCGCAAATCCGTCCGGTGCCACGTCCACAGCCGCGCCAGTCGGGGCACTCGCTGCCACAACCACACCGCCCTCACGCACCATATTCAAACTCTTCTTGTCACTGCCCCATCCGGCAAGAGACTCCACCTTGCCATTGCGGCGCTTCAATTCGTAATAGCCGCTCTTCCAGTCCACACTGTCGCTAGCCGCCGGCACATACGAACCGAGCAACCAGTAAGCAGAACTGCCTTCGGTCTCCACAGCCTGATGGTCGAGAATAATCCCGGGCCAGTTCCCCTGTTGAAACTCCGGACTTTCGGCACGCCCCCAGCCACGAGACCTCTCACCGCCAAATCCAGAATCGGCCAGCAACCGGAATGCCGCCCGCACCGGGCCATCCCAGCGCTCGTGCGCAGTCTGGTCGGCAAACAAAATCCCGAGCCACAAGCCAACACCCTGATTGAACTCAAGACAACCGCTCGTATAAGCTTCGCCACTGCTTTCGGTAATTCGGTCTACCGGCGCAGTCGCCCGCACCCGCTCCCGAAACGGCGTTTGCGACCCTGCCGGCAGCAAACAGCCACTCAGGCCATCCACTTCCCAGCGGTCCTCGCGAAACGGCTCACCCGCCAGCAATTCATCGATCACGCTCAACGGAATCAGTTTCGCCGCATGCCAGTTCATCTTGGCCGTCGCCTGCGCAGGCGGCCACAACGTCACCGGGGCCGGAGCAAAAAGCTGCCGTCCAAAATACGGATACATCGACGTAAAGCGCACCGCTGGCTTCCCGCCGGCAACCGTCGCCGCCAGCCACGCATCGAGCTCACCCAATTGGGCCAGCGCCTGCGTTACCGCGCTAAACACACGGTCTGAGGGGAAGGTCGAATTCAGTTCATCTTGACGGCCACTATCGCCTCCAATGCGCCAGGGCCCTGTCGGGCGCAAGCGTACCAGCAGCGCGGGCTCGCGAGGTGTTGCGCGCGGTGTGGACGGCATGGCGCTTAGGCCTCGAGCTTCTGAGCAAGCTCAGCAGATACAGCGCGCAGCCCGGCCACATCGGCCGCCGTAGCAACTTCCGTTTCCGCTCCGCCCTTGTAATAACCCGCATTGCGCCAGGTCAGCTTCAGTCCCGAGAAACTCACACGCCCGCTGCCACGGCTTCCACCGCCACCAAGCGTATCGTCCTCAAGCAAAGCCAGCCCCTGGATGATCGTCGCGATCAGTTCCTTATCGGCTTCACAAAGCACGTCCAGCACAAGACGCAGCTTGAAGCTCGCACCCGCCGGCACACGCTCAAGCGTACGCGCCTGGCTCTGGCTCGTGATACGGTCAATCGCCGATTCGCTCTTTACTTCCGTCAGCTCATCGTCAAGGCTCTCGCGCATCGGCGCTGTAATGCTGTCCAGATTGAGAGCCGCGTCATAAACCGTCAGACGCGCAGGCGTAATCGTGTTCTGGCTCAGCGCCTCACCCTCAACCCGTTCCACTCGTCCCGGAGCGCGGCCAAAGAGCAGGCAGATCTCGTCGCTCGGTGAGTCAGACGCGTGAATACGCACTTCCTGACCCTTGCGCTTGGAAACATAAACAAGCTGCTTCGGCGTAGCAAGTCCCATCGCCTGTTCGAGCAAAGAACGCAAGCGCCCACGCAGGCTCGAACCCGGTACATACGGGCGGCCAAACGCATCTTTAACAACAGGATTATCGGCCCCGCCGATTTCAAGTGTGCCTTTGCCGGCGCCAATGTGCAGGCCGGTCTGGCATACCAGTTCGCCTTCAATCACGAGCTTGCCGAGGAAGCTCAGTTCGGTTTGTGCAGTATGTGAACTCATGGAGGTTCCCCTTATTCGTTGTAGGCCACAATGGCCTCGAAGAGATCGCGAAAACGTTCGTAGCCGCGCTGATCATTCTTGCGCGTCACCTGCAACAGCAGGCGCTCCAGCACGTCCAGGCTCCGCAGCCCGTGACGGGCAATCGTGTAAGCCAGACGTGCACGCAGCATGACAAACTCGTGCTGGCGTTCGCTCTCTACCGTACGGCAGGCGCGGCGAACCGCGTTATAAAAGCGGCGCAACTGGCTCTTGGTGCCAGAATCCATATCGCGCAAACGGGCCACAACCGCATGGGCCTGGTTATCGAGATACAGTGCATCTGCGATCAGTTTTTCGAGGTCGA
>JAPKYY010000905.1 GCA_026394095.1 Acidobacteriota bacterium
TCGCCATGCTGCCCATCGCTTACTTTATGGACGGCCGGGCTCACCGCTGGATCCGCCTTCCCTTCTTTCAGTTACAGCCATCAGAGTTCGCTAAGCCCGCCCTCATCGTCTTCGTGGCCTATTTCCTCACGCGGCGCATGCCGGCACTCAACAGCCGCTATACGCTGATGCCAGCAGCCATGACGCTCGTAGTTCTCTCAGGAGTTGTGCTCGTCTCTGACCTCGGCACAGCTATCGCCCTCGTTGTCCCTGTCATTGCCCTGCTTTACGTCGCTGGCATCAAGAAAACCTATCTCGCCGGTGCAGCCGCCGTTGCCATCCTGGTTATGGTGGGCGGCATCATCGCCAAGCCCTACCGGCTTTCACGCGTGGTTCAGTTCGTTGACCCCAATTGGGAATTCATCTCGAAGGTCGATCCCAACGGTTACATCAAAAACTATATCGGCAACTCCAACACCACACGCGACCCTGGCTATCAAATCCGCCAGGCGAAAATCGCTATTGGCTCCGGTGGTGCCCTCGGCCTTGGCATGATGCAAGGCCGTCAAAAGCTGCTCTATCTTCCTGAAGCTCACACCGACTGTATCTATGCCGTCATTGGAGAGGAGCTCGGCCTTTGGGGCGCATCTGCCCTGATCGGCGGATACTTCCTGATCTTCTGGCGGGGCTTCCGGCTCTTCTGGTTAGCCAAAGAGGACTTCGGCCGTTATCTCGCCCTCGGCATCAGCATCTCTTTGCTGGTTCAGGCCCTCATCAACATCAGCGTCGTCCTCGACATGGGCCCCGCCAAAGGCATCCCCTTGCCACTCATCAGCTATGGTGGAAGCTCCTTGATGAGCAGTCTCATCTCCCTCGGTATTTTGATGAGTGTCAGTGAGGACGCCCAGTGGCTGGAAAGTGCTTCCTGATGGCAGGTGGAGGAACCGGTGGCCATGTCATGCCTCTGCTCGCAGTAGCCGAGCAGTTGCGCACCCGCGGTCAGTCGCCTTACTTCATCGGCACCAAAACCGGCTTTGAAGCCCGCCTCGTCCCCGAACGCAAGTTCCCGATCGAATACATCGAAATCGGTGGCTTCGTGGGTCTTGGCCTGGCTCGCAAACTCAAACTGCTTTACCAACTCCCGCTGGCAATCCTCAAGTGCCTCGGCTCCATCCGCAAGAACAAACCCGTCGCCTGCTTCAGCCTTGGTGGCTATGCGGCCGCGCCTCCTGTAGTCGCAAGCCTTCTCAGCGGCCTCCCGCTCATCGTCATGGAACCCAACGCCATGCCCGGAGTTGTCAATCGCTGGATGGGCCGCTTCGCCTACAAGGCTTTGCTCTCCTTCCCCCAGGCTGCCAGCTACTTCCCTGCCCGCGCTGTCGAAATCACAGGCCTCCCCGTGCGCGAAGAATTCTTCGCCATCGAAGCCAAACCATTCACAGGTGAGTTGACCCTGCTGATCACCGGAGGCAGCCAGGGCTCTCAAACACTCAACAATGCGGTACGCGAGTTGTGGCCATTGCTCCACGGCCTGAACGTTCGTCTCATCCATCAGTGTGGCCGCAGCCAGGAAGAACAGCTTCGACAGGACTTCACCCAAACCTGCCTCAAGGGAGAAGTGAAGGCCTTCATCGAAGACATGCCTGCCGCCTACCAGGCTGCAGATCTTGTGCTTAGTCGAGCCGGTGCTGGCACAGTCAGCGAACTCGCCGCAGCCGGCCGGCCCGCCATTCTTGTCCCTTTCCCTTTCGCCGCCGATGATCACCAGGCCAAAAACGCGCAAGCGGTTGTCGACGCTGGTGCCGGCTTCATGTTTCGTGATTCCGAGCTCACCGGCAAAGCGATCCTCGACATCATTACCAACTTCAACCAACATCCCGATCAGCTGGCTGCCATGTCAGCTCGCGCACACGCCCTACGCCAGCCCGGCGCGGCTGCCCGCGCGGCTGATATCCTATTGAAATTAGATAAAACGTAAACTGGCCAAAATGTTTTTTCGTAAGCAACACTTCCATTTCGTAGGCATCGGCGGCATCGGCATGAGCGGTATCGCCGAGGT
>JAPKYY010000554.1 GCA_026394095.1 Acidobacteriota bacterium
CCGTGGAATTGGCGATAGTTCCCGTGGGGAATGTCTCGGCTCCGGGCAAGGTGGAGGCTAATGCAAACCGGCTCTCGCATGTGGTGTTGCCAGTGCCTGGAAGAGTCACGACGGTACTGGCGAAGATTGGGGATTTTGTACGCCAGGGGCAGCCGCTGATGACGATTGAAAGCCCGGATGCGGAGGCGGCAGTTGCCAATTTTCAGCAGGCGCAGGCCGGAGTGACACAAGCGAAGTCGGCAATGGCGAAGGCGCAGATGGATATGGACCGGCAGAAGGACTTGTTTGAACACGGCGCTGTGCCACAGAAGGAAGTCTTCAATACCCAGGCAGTAATGGTACAGGCCCAGGCGGCGGTAGAGCAGTCGCAAGCTGGGGCGGAGCAGGCCCGGAGGCGTTTGCAGATTCTGGGGATTAAGCCGGGGAGTTTTGGTCAGCTGGTGACGATTCATGCGCCGCTGTCGGGCAAGGTGCTTGAGATGTCTGTGGTGAATGGGGAATTCAGGAACGATTTGAGTGCCCCGGTAATGACCATAGCGGACTTGAGTTCGGTGTGGGTTACGTCAGATGTGCAGGAGACTGCGATCCGGCTGGTTAAGACAGGGGAGCCAGTAAGGATTGAGCTGGCAGCTTACCCGGGGGAGACGTTTCGAGGGCGTGTCGCTTTGATTAGTGACATGGTGGACCCGCAGACTCGGACGGTCAAGGTGAGAGCGGAATTAAAGAACCCGGATGGCAGATTGAAGCCGGAGATGTTCGGGAAGATGCAGTTGGCAGAAGAGACTGAATCCCGGCCGACAGTGCCATCGGCTTCGATTATCGCGACCGACGGCAAGACACTGGTGTGGCGCGAGAAGAGCAAGGGTGTGTTTGAGAAGGTGGCGGTTACAACCGGGGTGCAGGTTGGGGACAGGATTACGATCCTTGCCGGCTTGCAGGCGAATGACCGGGTTGTGGTGGATGGCGTGATGCTACTGGCTTCGAACTAGGAACTTACAGTGATTGCACAATTATTAAGATTCGCACTAAAGCAGCGGTTCATTACCGTGCTCCTCGGGCTGACTCTGATTGGGGTTGGGCTGTGGGCTTTTACACAATTGAAGATTGAGGCCTATCCGGATATTTCGGACACCCAGGTGGTGGTAATTACTCAATATGACGGGCGTGCCGCTGAAGAAGTAGAGCAGCAGGTTACGGTGCCGATTGAGAGAGCTCTCAACAGTGCGCCGAATGTAATTGCCCGGAGGTCTCGAACGATCTTTGGCTTGTCTGTAGTGGAGTTGACCTTTGACTACGGAACGAACGATTACTTTGCCCGGCAGGTAGTGCTGGAAAAGTTGCGAGATGCGACTTTGCCGGACGGGGTAGTTCCTTCGCTCGGGCCGCTATCGACTCCGATTGGAGAACTCTACCGGTACACGATATCTGGTGGCGGGCTGGATTCGATGAAGCTGCGCGAGCTTGAGGACTGGGTAGTGGAGCCACGATTTCTGCAGGTGCCTGGAGTGGCGGATGTGACCCCCTTTGGCGGCCTGGTGAAGCGTTATCAGATTCAGATCGATCCATCGGCACTATCCAAATACAATTTGTCGATTTCGCAGATCTCGGATTCTGTAAAGGCGAATAACAGCAATGCCGGCGGGGCGATGCTGGATAACAAACAGCAGTCGATGGTGATTCGCGGAGTGGGCCTGATTCAGAGTGCAGCTGATATCGAGAACATCGTGATTACCGAGGCCAAGGGTGTGCCGGTCTTCGTCAAGGACATCGGAAGAGTTGATATCACCGCAGCACCGCAGACGGGTATCTTTGGCGCGGGTAAAGAGAGCGGCGGAGTTGAAGGAATTGTATTGATGAGACGCGGCGAGAACCCGTCGGAGGTGCTGAGGTCAATCAAGGCAGCTGTGGAGGATCTCAACGAAAGCCGGTTGCCGGCAGGAGTGAAGATCAGCCCGATCTATGACCGCACCGACCTGGTAAACAACACCTTGCACACGGTATCGAACACGCTGCTGGAAGGGCTGCTGATCGTGGTGATCGTGCTGTTTCTGTTTTTGGGTAGTGCGCGGGCGGCTTTGCTTACGGCACTTACGATTCCTTTGTCGCTGCTGTTTGCTTTTATATGCATGCATTTTTCGGGGATCCCGGCAAACCTGCTGAGCCTTGGCGCTCTGGACTTTGGAATTATCGTGGACGCGACACTGATCATGGTGGAGCACGTTTTGCACACCCTGCATGAGAGACAGCACCAACCGGACTTTCAACAGGATGGCGGCGTGCTGGCGGCGGTAAGGGATGCAGCGCTGGAAGTGGAGCGGCCGATCTTCTTCTCACTGATGATCATCATTGCAGCCTACATTCCGCTGTTTACGCTGGAGCGGGTGGAGCGCAAGTTGTTTACGCCGATGGCCTTTACGGTTTGTTTTGCTTTGCTCGGCTCGATGCTGCTTGCTCTTACGCTGATACCGGTGCTTGCTACTTACTTGTTCAAGAATGGTGCAAAGACCTGGGAGAATCCGCTGCTGACCTGGCTGAGCAAACGCTACGAGGGTGTTTTGCATGGCGCGTTGCGTCGGCCGTTGCTTGTGATTGGGTTGTCTGGTGCAGTTGTGATTGGCGCTTTTGGTCTGGCTGGCGCACTCGGCATTGAGTTCTTGCCGAATCTCGATGAAGGTGTGATCTGGGTGAGGGCGGTGTTGCCGCCGGGGATTTCGCTGGATAAATCCGCTCAGATTGCGGGGCAGATTCGTGGAGTGATTGGGCAGTATCCAGAGGTGCAACTGGTGTCTTCACAGACAGGAAGAAACGATTCCGGCACTGACCCCTATGGGCCGAATCGCAATGAGTTCTTTCTGGCGCTCAAGCCATATGACACGTGGGCGCCGGGGATGGACAAGGCGAAGCTGATTGAGCAGTTAAGCAAGAAGTTAAACGAGCAGATTCCAGGGGCGGCATTCAGCTTTACACAACCGATTGTAGATAACGTTACCGAGTCAGTAACAGGTTCGGCAGCGGATTTGGCGGTGATTGTGCGCGGGCCGGATTTGCTGGTGTTGCGTGAGAATGCGCAGAAGATTCTGGCCAAGAT